>DATESB010000203.1:0-3189 GCA_035271065.1 Lachnospiraceae bacterium
ATTAATGGAAGGAACAATATCATGAATGCTGTATATCTTTAACTTGTTAAAGGCATGCTCGCAATATGAGTGATTGTTCATCATTCCAAAATGTTCCCAATAGAATGTTTCTAGAGTCTTCGGATGTCGAATTGTGAAATCAGGAAAAAATAGTGTATCGCCCAAATATAAACCACATTCGTATCGATAGGGAATTTTGTTGATGAATAGAGCATTTGCAATGATAACTTCTGATTTTGATCTGACTTTGTGTCCGGCAAATGTTCCATGAATACAATGTTCAGGATGTCCGGTATTTGTCTCATATTCGGAGATTGACCATTGGGAAAGATCATCAGGAAATGCACAAAAATAGGAAGCTACAAGTTCCTTATAAGGGGAAAATTCGTCTAAAAGAGCAGAGGATTTGCTTTTCAATTTGTGATAATCATTTATGATACGATTTAGTATATACAGTTCATCGGATATTTCTGCCAACTGTAGAGAACAGTATTTTTTTGCTGCGAGTATTTCAGCAGTCAGTCTTTCTGCTTTGGGAAGATGAGTTGGATTTGCGCCATTGCTTTTGAACCACTTTGTGTATTTACCATTTCGGACACATAGCAAAGTGCCGGCAGGAAACGTCTTGATTTGTTCTTCCAAAATGTGGAATTGCATAATTAGCTTGTTGCGTTCGGTGAGTACTTGTTGATAAATCGTAGTAAAACCTCCTTTGCTGTGAATGGGATTTTGTTGAATTAGTAGTATCATAAAAATGTGGGAATAGTGTGAGTGAAAATGTGTTAAAATATGTGACATGATTTTAAGAAGATATTGTTATGTTTCATAACAAAAGAGCGTAAAAATTACTTCCTATGAGATAACTATATCGACAGACCTACTTTTAGTCAAGCAGTTCTTTCACCGGCAGCAAGTGACCAGCAGCAAGTGACCAGCAGTAAGTGACCGGCGGCAAGTGACCGGCGGCAAGTGACAACCCAAAGCCGATGGGTAAACGGAGAGGAAAATAATTATAAGGTTCAAAAATGCAACTTCTTATAAAGTTCCACAAAGAAATCTCTCCGTTTGAAAATCAGAAGGGCAATCAACCCTAAGAAACTGATTCCGCCACACAGAACAGAGAAAACAGCGAAATGTGAAACACGGAACGCCAATAGAATGGCAGGAAGTAATCCCAGAATTCCGGCAAGAATATAGTAAATCATATAGGCTTCCACGGGAAGCTTTTGTATTTTTGTAATAATAACCATGGAAATCAAAATTGCTAAATAAACACATGGCATGACAAAATCCAGACTCCATGCATGCCAGCCGGTGTAATAGTCCCAGATGATGCAGACTGCGGGAATGATGAGCATTTGCCAGATTCCGTTTTTCAGTAGATTGTGCCGCTTGAAAAAGCCCACTGCTAAGGTAATCCACATGCTGAGTGCACCGCCTGCAACAAAGAGTGACCAAATCAGCTTTGGTGTAAAAATATAATTTACCATGAAGCAGATGACAACTGCAGCAACACTGGCAAAAGAGAATAATTGAAAGAATTTAATACCTTCATAAACAGGTTTCTTCTCCGGGAAACGGCCCGTTAAGTATTGTGTTTCTATCTCAAAATTTTTCAAAATGCGGAAGAAGTTTCGTTCGATATTTTGGTGTTGAAATCCGGACGCAAAACTGAGCACAAGTTCATCTTGGAAGGAACAGATGCTGAGCTCTATTTTATGGGTACTGGTGAAAACGCCGAAGCGTTCAATGTATGGCACATATTCGTCCGGCAGGCTGACGGTTCCAAGGTTGGAAAAGATAGCGGTGATATCTTTCCACGAAAATAGAGCGCCAATCTGCATGCCGATATTCTTAAGTCCAAGTGGTACAAAACGCAAAATCGGATTGCATTCCATACGCATAAAATGGCTGAAACGCTGTCCGAGACCGTCTTTTGTAAGTTCTTGTTTAAAATAATCCCGCACTGCATTTACGACATCATCAAATTTGTAATCTTCCTGCGAGAATCTGTAATAGGGCTCAATCCAGCCGAAGAAATTTAACATCGAGGCAGAAGGGAAGTACTTTCTTAAATTTACGGGTACCATGAGAGAAACAGGCTTTTTGAGTTGGCGCTTGCTCATTTCTTCGCGAATGGCGCAGAGAAATACAGCGGTCAGAAAGACGGTCATGGAGACACCGTACTCTTTTGCTTTTTTGAGAAGTGCCTGACAGGATACACGTCCTTCGATGATGCTCAACTCGCCATACCCGGTTTTGGGACCGGATAATTGATAGGACTTTGTCTTTTGGTAGGTATTTTTTTTGTCGCTCTTATAGTATTTTGTAAAGCCGTCTGATTCTTGATCTTGTACGGTTGAGTCGGGTTCTGTCAGAGATATATCGGGAAGATTGGCTTCAGGATAGCGGAAACGCAAATAGTTCTTGACCAGTTCTTTCAGAAAAAGACTGGCTCCGGTTCCGTCTGTCAGAGCATGAAAGACTTCAAAATTAATGCGATTTTTATAGTATGTGACTTCAAATAAGAGCGTTTTCCTGTCACGTAAATAAAGGGCAAGACAGGGCATCTCACTTTCCTCTTTGACCAGAGGTTTCAACTCGCTTTTTCCATGTAAAACCAGAATACACCTTTGCGTAATACGGACAAAAACAGTGGGTATTTTTCAATGGTGATATCCAGTGCTTTTTGCAATGCATTACCATCCACGGGGTCAGTGCATTCACAATAAAATCGAAATACACGGGTATCCCTGTGGTTGCTGGTTGCCGGAAATATCTTGGCAGCATTATCTAGTTTTCTCCAATGATCTCGTTTAAGACTGAACACGGTTTGCTTCCTCGTTTAGAAATTGATTGATGATTTTGAAACTTTCTTCTACGTGTAAATACTTGATACCCAATGCAAAGAATCCGTGCAGGGCATCTTTGATGCGGTGAACTTCAACATCAACACCGGCGGCTTCTAATTTCTTACCATATGCTTCACCCTCATCGCGGAGTGGGTCGTATTCTCCGGTGATAATCAGCGTGCGTGGCTGGTGAGAAAAATCCTTTGCTAAAAGCGGTGCAAAATAAGGACTCTGTCGGTCTTCTGGTGAGCTCTGATATAAATCTAAATACTGTACCAATTTTTGTTGTGTTAAAAGAAAATCTGTTCCGTTCTCCATAACTGACGGATAAGGAGAA
>DATESB010000204.1:0-21367 GCA_035271065.1 Lachnospiraceae bacterium
ACTTTTAAGTCAATCATTTTGATCCGGTCAGTAGCGCTATACTCATGATCGTGCCTGCCGGAAGTTCGGATTTGTAGGTGTCACGGTCTATGTAGACAGGTTCCTGTTTTGTGGGCTCTTGATCATCTTCAATCTTGCCATAAGGGCGAAGGATTATTTTGTTGTAAATTATAGTCGCACCTTCTTCATCCACCACTTCATATGTCTCGTTCTCAGAGATGACCTTCCATGCCTGATATCCTTTCAATGCAGATTCAACAGTAATCGTCCTATCTTCCCTGTTGACTGGATGATTTGCTGTGGCAGATTCACTCAGATCTTCTCCATTTGTATTCCGGTATACAATCTTAAAGCCACCCGAACCAGGCGCTTGTGTTATTGTATCTCCTGCGTACAGCGTCTGTCCTGTCATGCTCTTTTCGTGATATGCAGTTCCCTGATAGTATTCCACATCATAATTTGTTGCTGCATATGCCGACACTGCACTTCCCCACAATATACACAGACACAGCATAATGCCAAGTAGCCCTTTTACTCGCCTTTTCCTGATTTCCATAACAACCTGCCTCCTAATTTCTAATATCTCATTGAATCACAATATCATGATTCATTTGACAATACGTTAGTTTAGCAGTTTTCTGTTTGGATTTCAATTGTCTTTTTGCATAAATCATATTTTTCATCACTTTTTTTCAAATATAGTCTCAAACTGACATTCCCTCTAGTTTGCAAATCCTCTGCACTGCAAATTTTCCTGACGTCAGTGCAACCGGAAGTCCACCGGGCGACTGTGTATACATACCGGCAAGGAAGCAATTTCTTAATCCCTTAATAATACCCTTATGCGATAGTGTCTTGGCAGTCGGTGTCATATTAAATGACATCCATGCACCATGATAAGAGCTGCAATATCTGTGATAAGTCATCGGTGTGTAAGTATCAAGCGGCATGATTTTTCCGACCAACTCTGGAAAACGCATTTCAATTCGCTCCTGACACAAACGGCTGATACGCTCCTTTTCCGCCCTGTATTTATCAGCATCTTTGTAACATTCCTCCCACCACAGGAAGTCATCATCACTCTGTTCCATGAATGTAACCACAACCGAATGTCCTTCGGGCGCAAAATCCGGCTCATAAGAATAATTATGAAATCCTATCGCATCAAGCGTTGTTTCCCCTACCGTAAATGGTTTTGTTTCATAGGTGAACGCCAACGGATAATCTTTCATATCCATATCAACCGCAAAGGCTGTATGCGCAGATGTCGGAAGCGAATAATTCTGGGTATCTGCAAAACGCATTTCAAACTCTTTGTCATGGAAGTTATCCTGCAACAACTTCTTGAATGTATAATAGACATCACAGGCTGCAATCACATAATCTGCCTGAACCTCGGTTCCGTCTGCAAGTTTCACCCCTGTTGCATATGCCTTCCTTGTATCCAAACCTTCCAATATAATTTCGTCTACACCCATGCCGGTTACTATTTTCCCGCCAAGTGCTCTGTATGTATCTGCAATTCGTAACGCCATTGCACGGCTTCCGCCCCTTGGAACTGCACCGTCACCTTTGCAGACAGTTGCCATTGAAAATACAAATGATGACATACTGTATCCGCTTGGCATGCAATAAGTAAATAGCTTCTGAAGCGCCGGATGCTGGTACTTTTTACCATACTCCTCACAGGTGATAGCGGAATATTTTTTCATGATTGCTCCCGCATCCTTGCATGCCATTCCAAGTTTCATTAGTTCAGGCAGTTTCAACATATCAATCGGCTTCTTTGCAGGCATCTCCATATTTCCTGCCGTTTTGATATCATCTACCAATTCATCGATCAACACCCGATCCTCCGGTGAAATACGCTTCAATTCTGCACGTAATTTTCCGTAATCTCTCCACAGAGTAATCGTGTTGCCATCCAGTTCATACATTCCATAATAAGGTCTTTTGATCAATTCGATATTATCGCCAAGCGCTCCAACCTCTCGCCACATATCATTTAAATCTGAGCCTTTGGCAGAGCCGGTCAGCCAATCAATACAGTTATCAATATGATAGCCGTTCCTGTCCCAACCGGTACACTGGCCTCCCACAATTGTATGTTTCTCGTAAATAGTGCTTTCAAAACCATATTTCTGCGCATAAATTCCCGCTGTTAATCCTGCAATTCCGCCACCAACTATTACTATTTTCTTTTTCATAGCATGCTTCCTCTTTTCCGTTGTGTTCTATTATTATTTTCTGTTGTTATTCTCTGTTGTTGTTCTTGGTTGTTCTTGATTGTTCTTGGTTATGTAAACCACTTTCTTTACACGTCCTAGCTAGGCACGCAGAATATCCAGGAACCAATCTACTTCCGGCAACGGCAGACTCATATCCCAAGCAAATGCCTGCGCCACACCTTGCACCGCACTCCAAAACGTCAGCGATAATGCAAACGGGTTGCCCGCTTTGATTTGTCCCAATTCCTGCCCGCGTACAATCACCGGAACACTTTCCTCAATTGCTGCCGAATTGCCCAGCATCTCCTTCACCTTGTCCGATATCGGCTCAGAATAATATGCTTGAATCATCAACACAAATAACTTTGCCGACAAAGGATGTGTCGTCAAGGACTCCAATATCATCGCCGTTGAGTCTCGGAAAAATGCCAGCGGATCTTCATGATTTAGTTGCATCACGCCCTGCGGTCCACTGACTCCAACTTCTATCAGTGCCTCATATAATGCTTCTTTTGAGTCAAAATAGTGAAACAGCAACCCGGTACTCATTCCAACCGCCTTGGCAATGTCCGTAATCTTCGTTGCCGCGTAGCCCTTTCTGATAAATAAGTCCAATGCTGCAACAAGAATGTCAGTCCGACGCTGCTCCTTTTGATCCTCTCTGATTCCCATAGCAATACTTCTCCTTTTGAATTCATGGATGTTTGTATAGTTTGTCTTCCTTTGTTCCTTTGCTTATGTCTTTGTTGAATTTCTTTTCATTGAACTCTTTTTCAATGAATTCATGTTCAATATATCACACACTACACACCGTGTCAAATGACAGATGTCATGAAATTGAAATGAAGTCATGAAACTGAAGCCGTTTTTGGCATATGCACATAGAACTCCATAAATATGCCCAAACTTCTCCCTATAAAAAAAGCAGATACTTCATCCGCCTTTTGACACAATATTCATTATATAATGTAAAGTAAGTCACTAAATACAGATTTACCAGCCTGAAGTCAAGAGATAGTTTCCTTATCGCCAACGGTAAAATTGGGCGACAAGGAAACTATTTTTTCTGACAAACTTTCTATTATATCTACCAAATGAAGCCCGTGTTTCGCTAGTAGATATGTTTTCTTCTGCTTTACCCACTAATGACATAATTTGTGCTTTCTAGTGGGTATGAAATCTCATGTCTGACCCACCAATCATATGATTTATGTCTTTTAGTAGGTATGAAGTCTCATATCTGACCCACCAATCACATGATTTGTATCTTTTAGTAGGTATGAAATCTCATATCTGACCCACCAATCGCATAATTTATATCTTTTAGTAGGTATGCAATCTTATATCTGACCCACCAATCACATGATTTATTTCTTTTAGTAGGTATGCAATCTTATATCTGCCCCACTAATGACTTGATTATGCTTCTCTAGTGGGTAACTTTCCTCAGAAACGAACCTTCACATTACAAACGATAGCCCTAGGTGACAAAGAAGCTATCACTTGACTTCAAACTGCTAAACTATTAAAACCGAAATTTCCTTTTTTCATTCAACCTATTCCGTTACACCCTCAAAATACAAGTTGTACCAGAAGCATATAGCATATGGTACCACCTGCAATACTAATCAGGGTGTTGCGTCTCCATAAATGCAATCCCACAACTACCGCGACCGAGACTAATTCCGGAACAAAATTGCCCGCAGTGGCAAAGGAAACATGTTTCAGACAATAGATGACTAGCGTCCCCATAATTGCCATGGGAAGAACTTTGCCAAGATATTGTACCATGTCGGGAACTTTTTTATTGCCGCCAAATAACAGAAACGGTATGACACGTGTGGCAAATGTACAGAGGGCCACTACCGCAATAATCATAATAGATTGTGAAATACTAAGTGTCATAATTCATGCACCTCCCCGTGGTCTGATGCTCCGATCGCATTGCGAAGTAACAGCAAAATCAAAACTGTACATACCAAAGAAGGTAACAAAAACTGATCCGGACCAAGCAGCAGCAAAAACGCAGTTGCTGACAAAAGTCCCACAATTGCCGGAAGATGCGGAAACTTCTTCTCCCGCTTCCCGTTGGTATCAATGTTAGCCTCCCCGTTGACATCCGCCTTTGCGTCAGCCTGCTTCTTGACACCTCTTGCATCCAGCCATTGCTCAATAAATAACACGACAAACAATGCTGTCATGGAAAAATCAATTCCCGTATAATCAAAGGCCAATCCTTGTCCGATAAATGCCCCAAGGGTACAACCTATTATCCAATATGACTGATCAAACAGTGCAATCAAAAAGAGTACTTTGTCTTCCCTCGCCTCCGGCAATGCAGCCTCAGCACGCAGTTCCGGTTCATTTGCCCGAAGAGAACAAAGCAGGGAATAGGTTTCATCCGTCAGCGAAAATATCATATACGGATACTTCTTGCCCATTTTCTTAAATCGCTCTATAAAAGAAATTCCATAGAAAATGTGACGCCCATTAATTAGCAAAGTCATCAACGCAATTGTAATCAAAGAAACGCCTCCATACAGAAACGAAACCAAGACGAATTGCATGGAACCTGCATAAATACACAGGCTGATTACAAACGCCCATATAAAATTATACCCGGCCTGCTGCAGCAAAAGCCCGAAAGCAATTCCCATAAAGATATATCCGCACATAACGGGAATTGTCCGCTTGATTGCATACTTTATGGCAGTTGATGTTCGCATAATCATACTCCTCTTTTGTCAGATATGATACGATTATACGCTCTAATGATATGTAAATCAATTGTCATTATTGATTTATTTCGTCGATAATTGCCCCTTCTTTTTGGACATATATGGCTGTAATATTCTGAATTGCATTACACATTTGTTGTAACAGAAATTGTTCGTCTTCAATTTTCGCAGCAATTTTATCCAGTATCCGCTTACTGATGCTTACCGCCTCTGTTTCATCATTCAGTTGTGAATTAGCTGCCACCACGTCTTCTCTCGCCTGTTTCAACCGCTTTGTTCCAATGCGCATATCTTCCTCCGCATTCATCATGGCACAGATATCTACCGTAAACCCTTCGGAAGGCGTTGCACTGACTGCCGTTTTCAATTCATTGATTCGCAGTTTCAATATTGCCAACTCCTGCACTGTAGATAATTCCGAACTAAGGACACCTGCCAGAATCGCTGCCAATACATTTACCACCTTTTCACTTGTTCCCTCCGGCAGTTCATCCAATAAAATGACGCCGTCTGCCAGAAGTCCCTCCAAAACCTTTAATTCTCGATTTTGTTCTATAATAGATGTGAAATTCCCATTTTCGTCAAATTTATTATCGATTAAAAGTGGCACCGCACTATGCGCATCGGCACCACTGCTGTTGTTTTCCACAAAGATACGTTGACCGGCAATGGCTAGCAATAGAATATTCACAAAATCATTGTGTGCACTAATGGATTTGATTTTGGGTCTTGCCATAGCAACATCGTCCCGATATGAGTTGATGAAATTCCGATTAAACCCCTGCCCGTCAAATGACACACATCTGCTTATCTGTTTGGGACATGTGACCGTAACATATTGCGCCAGATTTCCGCCCTTTGAATGCCCCGCCACCGTCATTTGCTGATAAGCACCACATTCTTGACTGACAAATTCTGCTGCCTGCTTCTGTATCCTTGTTTCTTGCTGATATTGTGCTATGATATTATCCTTCCATGCACAATAACCACCGCCTGTTCCACGAAATACAACGGTTGCATTTCCGGTCTCCGGATGAACAAAGCAGACACCCCGAATATCACGGTTATCAATACTTTGCATCACTTGCAGAGATTTGAAATCTTCAGAGGCGGCATTCATTTCATTTAATACAATCATCGCATCCTCTGTATCCATGCCACCGCCTATCCCGGTCAACTTTGTCGGATCAATCTCACCGGCATCATTGGATAATGCAGCCAAAGCGTCTCCGATACTTCCCTCTGTCACGGAATGTTTCATATAAAGATAGTTACTCAGCATCACTAATTCTCTCTCACTTAAATCACTCAAACACATTCCACCCCACTTTCATTTCCACCTGTCCAAGTCTCAAAATATTGCCTGAGAAAATCTCTGTTTCCGACAATACCTTCATCCCGTTTACTCTTGTGCCGTTCAAAGAGCGTAAATCCCGCACAAAAAATCTGCCGTTGCGACTTTCTAGTTCACAATGCCTTCCTGATATTGATTCATCATAATCAATCACAATATTGCTGTTCTGACTGCTTCGCCCAATAATGACGCTGTCGCTGACCGGAAAGGAATAGAATTTGGCAGGATTACTCTGGTCTGTCAAACGCACCTCATAGGTATCATATTCACTAAACAGTAATCTTGTTCCGCTCTCCTTTGCCTCGTCACTCCGCAAAAGCGTCGTATCACAATTCTCCTGCTGATTCTCCCGCAAATTTTCCTGCTCTTTTCTGCCGAACCCCTGCTCCTCTTTTCTGCCCTGTTCATTCTCCGCTTCATAGTCCCACTGCTCACCGCCACCGTTTTGCCTCCATAAATATAGAAAGTAGCAACCTGCCAATACAATAAATGTTCCGATAATCACAGTGAGAACGGGTAACGCCTTTAGGGGCTTGCTCGTTTCTGTGTTTGCCTGAATGCCACTCTCTGTTTTTTCTACTACATCGCCACTGTTTGCATCACCAACGCTTATATCGCTCCGTGTTGCAACTCCATTCACTTTGGCTTCTTCCCCTGTGAGTTTATTCTCATTCTCGTCTTTATTCTCCTGTTCCTCAGTCTCGCTCTCTCCACCATCTTCAACTCCTTTTCTTTCTGCCTCACTTTCTGCAATTTCATTCTCCCAAGCTCCCCTTATCGGGAGCCTCACCTCCGCTAAAATAGAGGTTTCCGACACATCTGACACTAGTGTCAATTTTGAATTCAGTATGCTTCCGTCCTGCAAGTCTCTCTCAGGGATAACGGTTACATGCAGCAAATCCCTCTCGCCAAGCAGTTGACTCACAATCCCTTCCAGGTCGCCGTCTTCCGTAACGGTATAGGATACAGCATTTGTCATGCGTGACAAGGCAGCCATATGACCAAGCGCATTTGTAGTGCCGCTTGTATGGCCACCCGTCACACATCCAATTGTATAAATCGGATAAGAGTTCTGTGATAAAAGAAGATACAATTCTTCTCTCGTATGCTGCATAGATTCCAATTCCTGCCCGTCCGAGATCACTACAATCCGTCTATATACCGGCTCTGCATTTCCTTCCGATGTACTCGATGCGCTTTCTTCCGATGCCTCTTCATTCCATTCCTGCACCACGCGATACAATGCATCTGTCAAATAGGTGTCACGGTTATAGTACTCCAATGCAAGAACAGCATTTTCCAGTGGTTGATACATATTGGTATACTCCGTCATAGGTTCCGTCGTTTCCCCAAAAGCAGCAATCATAAAGGTTTCATTATCCGATGCATTCGCAAATAAATCACACAAGACAATTTGAATCCTTTCCTTATGCCTCCTACCCACGGACAATGAATTGTCAATCAAAACAAGTGTCTTTCTCTGCTCCTTTGCCTCACGTAACGTATGCCAGCCAACTTCATGGTTACAGCTGCTTCCGATTTGGTATGTAATGTCCTCCACCGGATGTTTAGCCTGAACGAAAAAATGTAATTTTCCCTCTGTCGTATATTGCTCCATTAGTTTTACATCTTCTGCCTCAACAGTCTGTTCCAGGCTTTGTTGTGCATATACCGTACTACTTCCGCCAAACATCAGTATTACAAGCAAAACTGACAGAAGTGTCATATGGTGCCTTTTGCTCGCTCCGATCCTCTTTATCCATTTCACCATATCCACAACTACCCTCATATTCATACCTGCCCTATCATATCTGCTCTATCATATCTATCTTGATGCTCTATTCCGTTCTATACAATGACCTCTGTCAGCAATTTTGCACCTTCATCCACATTTGCAGTCTCTGCACTTTGGTATTCACGTGCCATTTCGTTCAAATCTGTCACATGTTCCTGTATCATACGATTTATCTTCTCAATATCATCCTGCAATCCATTGAATTTTGTTCCGTAAGTTGTAGACGCATCGCCCTGCCAAATAGTTTTGAGTCCATTAATAATTGTCGTCATTTCCTGTGTAAGTGTACTAATCGTCTTTCCTGTTGAAGAAAACTCTGTTGATGCCTGTATCAGTTTTTCCGGTGTTACTTTCAAAATACCTTCCATAGTCTGCTCCTTCTCTATCGCACGCGTGTGGTTGCTGTATCAGTGTTTCTGGCTTCGGCCTGCTCATACTTTAGTGCTATTGCCAAAAGTGCTGCTATATATTGCTCAATGGCACTGAAAAAACTGTCCATTTGCCCCTTATCCTTTACAAATGCATTATGAAATGCATTGTTTGCCTGCCCTTCCCACATACTTTTGAGAGACTGCTCTGCTCCCTCAAGGCTCGTTACCTGCGTCTGAAATCTGGTGTTCAACCCTCTGATTTGCTCCGCCTGCTTACGCAGTTCTGATGATGTCACCTGAATATATGCCATATATGTTCCTCCTTCTTTGTGGGACTTTCCCACAAGGGGTATCGTATCGTAATGTATTGTAATGTATTTAAATTCTGTTAATTGCTGTCTGTATCACAACGGTTTCGGCTGCATAAATAACCGCAGCTGCTGTCCTGATGCTATTTGCTGCCTTGTACAAATCCTTTGTCGTTTTCTGAATTTCCTGCAATAATTCATCATATTTCTTTAAGAACATATCAGCGCGTTCCCCGCTCCACCCATAAGACATAGCAAGCATTGCATTGCTTACATTTTGAGTAACTGTCAGTTCCATTTCATCGGCTGCTTCCTCCAGTTCTTGTGCCTGTTGCATGGTGTGCTTAAAATTAATATTGATTCTCTTCTGCAACGCAACGCTGTTTCCCACAGAAACCGGTCCGCACTCTTTTATCATAATCATATGGCAGCAATCTCCTCTTCTACGCCCTGCTCTGCAATTTGATAACACCCGTTAGCATATTTCAAATTCTGTACTGCATCCCATACATAGGTCAGCAGACACAACATCTCCATATAGTCATTGCTGATTGCAAACATAAAAGCCTGATTAGCCTGACTCTCCCATGTCAAGTCCAATCGCACGCAACTGTCACTCAACTCCATAATCGCCTTACGCAGCGCAGTGTGAATCTCCTCTAATCTCTCCCCTGCATCTTTCATTCGCAACAATTGTGTCTCTATCAATTGGTCTATCTTTTCCCTCTCCCTCCTATATCAACATCAACCGATTGCCACTTCTGATATTGTAACTGCAAAGCGTGTTCTCCTTATTTAAGATTTTCTGCTCCGTAATCGAACAAAGTGTGTATTCATGCTGTTCTTCCTCCGGGATACACTGCTCTCTTTCAAATAGAATATGACATACCTGAATGATCACCTCTCTGATTGGCACATCATCCCGCAATCGGAAATCATACTCTTTCATAAATGTCGGCACACTGATATCCACCAAAATCACCGTCTCACCTCCTCCCATTCTACGTTAGCCTCAACGTCTACCTCCGTCTCGCGGTTCTACCTCATTCTCTCATTCTGCCATGGTACAATCACTTTTCCATACTCTGACTCATCATCGGTTTCCATGAGCGGGAGCATTCCAACACCTGCTTTCATCCCTTTATCCTGCTCTTTATATGGTACATATGAGAAATCAAATAATCTTTGTCCGCCCACGCAGCCACCAAAATGAATCCCTGTTTTATAGTCCACAAACGCCTTATAAATGCCTCTTCCCGCAACTTCCCCATAGTTTTTAGTATCATATTCCGCCACAAAGTATATGTTATGTAAACTACCGCGTTCAATTAAATTCTGCACCAACTGTTCCGCTCCTTTTAATAATTGGTTTACATAATTCAATGTCACCCAACCGGAGAAATCCTCAATGAAAATGAAATAGCGTTGTTCTATCTGCATTTCCTTATAGATATCACCCGTTATTAATCCTTTCTTTTCTAGATTCACCTTCCTTTTGTTCCGAGAAGCAAACACATCGGAAAGTTGCTCATATACCTTGAATAAGTTTTCCGCGTCTTCATCCTTTTTGATTACAATGACCTCTGATTTCATCCGTTCTGCTATTCGCATCATAATCTGCATCAGATTACTCTTACCGGTTTTTTGACTGCCCGTAATCAGAAAACAATATAATTTGCTGAGATCAAGACTGCATATATGCGCTGTCTCACTAAAGTAACCAATCGGTAAATACTGCCCTGCTCCAAGCAGCTGTTTCACTTCCTCTTGCTCTATAAAAACCTGATAGGTCAAATCTTTGGGGATACTGGCTATCCTACGCGCACATAACCCTTTCTTATCCCAGTCTTCCGCATTTTGCACACATTCTTGGGCTATACAATCCATGCGTGTATAGTCATCTGTTTCAGGTAATGCAAGCGCTGTTTGGAATTCCAAAATATCTCCGTCCACATATGCCAGTCCACGCCCTCTGATTCCTGCTTCCGGACAGATTTCTGTCCTCATTACGCGAAGTACACCTGCATATTGATACTTATCACTCATGCCAAGACAAATACTTGTCCTAAAGTTTTCCGCAATCCGATTGGATAGTTCACTTCCGCCAAATCCACCTGCCGTAATCAAAAGATAAATCCCACAGGCTTCCCCAACTCTGGACAGTTCCAGCAGTTCATTTTCAAACATGCCGTCTGTTTTCTCCTTGAACATCGCAATCTGATCAATCACCAATACAATAGAAGGAAGCAAGGCAATTGTCTTCACGTATTGTCGGAAACTGCCACCCTGTAATAATTTCTTTCGCTCTGCCAATTGTTTCTGAAGCAGAAGAAATAGTTTCTTAATGGTTCCGATGTCATTTTCACCGATAAACGCTCCCACCTGCGGTGCTTTCGCAAATGCAGAGAGTGCTTGACTACTATAGTCAACAATATAAATATTGATTTCCTCAGGTGTATATTGTTTGATAAGCGCATAGATAACCGTTTGTAAAAATGTACTTTTACCACTTGTCACCATGCCGCATACGACATGATGCCCGCCCTCTGTCAAGCGCAGAAACAATGTATCCTGCAACTGCCTGCGCGGATGATCATATCGGCCGATAGCAACTACGATTCCGTTTGAACCCACTGGCATTTCAAGTTCTCTAAGACTCAAACAAGTCGGCAAGGCAGGAAGCCACAATTCAGTTTTATGTAAACCATTTTGAAGTTGACTCTGCATCTGCACTGTCTTTCGGATTTGTTCAATTACCGCCTCTAACTGTGTTGTTTTGGGTGCTGCCTTTGATGTTGTCTTTGACATTGTCTCTGTCGTTCCGCCTCTGATTTCTTCCGCTGCAAATTCAGATTTCTTTTTCGCATAATGCTCCTCCTTTCCGCTTAAATCAATTAACTGCGCCACCTGTGCAGATTGATTGCTTGCTTCCTCGTAAATCGCTCCGCTCCACGCTGTCTGAAACATTTCATACAATTCATCGTTTCCGACTTGCAAGTAAGCACGCCCTGTTCGGGTAATATAGGCTGCATCTGCCTTGTGCAGCATGTCGCTGCTATCCTGCCTGTCCTGTACACGCAGACACAACCTGAACCGTGCATTGCTTCGGATATTATCATCCACCGTTCCGCTTGGCTTCTGCGTTGCAAGTATCAAGTGAACGCCAAGGCTTCTGCCCACTTGCGCCACACTGATTAACTCCCTCATAAACTCCGGTTCTTCCTTCTTTAGTTCTGCAAATTCATCTATCATAATCAGAATGTGCGGCAATGGCAGCGTCACCTCATTTGCCCGATAACATAAGGAATACTCATGTATATTGTTGACTCCGCATTGATTAAATAGTTCCTGTCGCCTTCTGTTTTCACTTTTAATAGACACCATTGCCCGATGCACCGTACTTCCTGATAAATTTGAAATACTACCGACAACATGCGGCAACTCGGCAAATAAGTTAGCCATTCCTCCACCCTTATAATCAATCAGAAAAAATCCGACATCCTCAGGACTAAACTGCACTGCCATAGAAATGATATAAGTCTGCAACAGTTCACTCTTTCCGCTCCCCGTCATTCCAGCAATCAATCCATGTGGACCGTGCGCCTTTTCATGAATATCTAAATAACAGACGTTATCTCCCGATTTTCTACCGATTGCCACCTTCAAGTGCGTATCAGGTCTGCTTTTCCTCCAATTCTCTTCCAGACACAGTTCTTCCGGATGCTTAATATGAAGCAGTTCGAACAGTGTCAGTGTATCCGGCATCTGCGCACCAAGCTGTGTCTCATTTGTTTCTATCCCTGCCAACCGTCTGGCAAATACCGTTAATTCTGCGGGTGACACCACATCAGGACTGATTGTATTTCTTAGTTCTTTTGTCCCCTTAATATCATACATTCCGGTAAAATAACAATCGTTTTGTATAATATATGTACAACTGTTAGGAAGTTCTTCATAGACTGGTGCAAACAATATGACAGATACACCACAACTTTCAGCCTCTGAAAAGATGTATTTCTCGATCAGTTCTCCCTCAAACCTCTTATACTGCTCAATAAACAAAACATAATGGGGCAAAATCAATGGCTGTTCTGTCTTGCTGCCTGCATCCCCTGAATTTTCAAGGCGTAATCTAAAAATCCTTCCAAGTTCATAGAGTATTTCTTCCGAGTGACCTTCATTATAATCCACATAGCGCAGTTTCTTATCCTCTGACCACACATGCGGAAACCACCTGACATAACTCCTATCCTCACCATCACCTGACACCTTTTTATCCAAAAGAAACACTGTTTTAACTTCGGTATATGGATGATTTGTTGCAATCTGAGCCACCAATATCCGCATCATTGCATGACACCCATTTTGTTCATCACTTCCGATACAGCCTATCAAGCGATGCTCCCTTAAATTGATGCAAATGGGAACATCATATAGATTACGATATTTCTCCATTAACTGTTTAGGCCGTTCCGGCAATTCATCGGCGTTCATCATAAACTTATCCTTAGGTACGATGACTTTTGCTTGAAACAATACCGAACCCGTACCGAGACGATGCACCAAAAAGTCTTCATGTGATACATTTCTGTTCCAAAGTACATAAGTCTGCTCATCATACCGACAACATGCACCCGCAGCAGGATACATACTCCGCATAGCATTGGCATTGTGTTCATACTTCTCTCTGATTTTCTTCTCGCAGCCTTCAATATATGCTTCATAGGAACTACGTCTTCTCTTCTCATCTTCCTCATATCTTCTTTTATTTTGCCGCACATTGGCTGTTGCCCAAATGGTTCCGAGTATTCCGGAAGCCACCGCCGTAATCAACCCGGTATACATGAATGTACTGCTCATTCCCGAGCGTGCATTGGCGCTATAGGCCGCCACAGCAAATCCAAGCAGCATCGGGACTGCCATAGTAAGTGACGGTCCGATTGCCAATAAAAGCGGTTGTTTAAAATACTCTCTGAGATTTGGCGGTGCCTCCAGTTCTATCGGTTCGCAATCAATATATTGGATGACGCGCGGTGCCCTGTGATACAACTCCTGATGTAGCTCACCTTGGCTCTCACTCAGCGCCCCTTTTCTCTTACCCTGTTCTTTACTCTGTTCCATGCTGGGTGCACACTTCGCCTGCTTTGCTTCATACGGCTCCAAACTGACTATCGGCTTTCCGGCATATGCCTTCACTGCCAGCATTTCTTCCAGATAAATCACCTGCAACCCGCATATCCAGATAACATCTGCAAAGTGTAATCTTTGACTTTCCTTCATTCGTATGCCATTGACAAATGTTCCGTTGGAACTCCGGTCAAAAAGCATACACTCCTTTCCATTCTTTTGTATGACGGCATGTTTAGACGACACAAAATCAGCCTGGTCATATTGAATGGTACTATTCTTTTCTTTTCCAATTGTAATTTGAGATTGATGTGCAATGGAATATTGCGTGTGAGCCTCACAAATACTGACATCTGTGCAAGCTAGTATCCACAATTGATCTCTGCGGATTGTTTTGACGTGATAAATCGTATGACTATTGATTGATTGGTGGATAAATGGTTCATTTCCAAGGTAAATCTGGTAGTTCTTATCCTGATCTTCCTCAAAGTACCAAGTTCCCTCTTTTTCTGAAAGCCTCAGTTGCATGGACCGATGAACAGGCAGGCTCTGCTGATCCAGATAAACCGTATAACCGCTCTCAGAAGGTGGTTGAAGTCTGTCCGGCAAATAAAAAAACTTCACAACCTCACCGGCACAGACAAAGAGAATAATTCTCATAAATGCTCCTTCTGTTCCCGTTGTCGGTTTTTTAAGTATAAGAGGGAACTGCTAAAAAAGCAATCCCCTTTTCTCCAAAATATTACACAAACTATTTAGTGAAACTTTGTTACTTATTCATGATAAGCGCGTATTCATGCTGACTGTGAAGGTCGTTCCATTCTCTTCATTACTTACAACATTTATTTTCCCATTGTGACCTTCCACAATACTCTTTGCAATGGAAAGCCCTAATCCATACCCGCCCTCTGTTCGCACTCTGGACTCATCTGCCCTGTAAAATCTCTCAAATACATGCGCAAGAACATCTGCCGAAATTGGATTACCGGTGTTATTAACAGATAAGGTAACCTTGTCCTGCTTCTGTGATAGTGCCACTGTCACCTGCCCTCCACGCTCCGTATATTTGCAGGCATTATCCAGCAAGATAGCCACTAACTGCTTTATTTGACCTTCATTTGCCCGCATTAAAATATCACCTGTTATATTATTATTCAATGTAATACCTTGATCGTAGGCAACCGATTCAAAAGGTAATAAGCAACTCCAAACTACATCACTCAAATTCAGTTCTTTCTGCTCACCCATGCTCGCTGACACATCTGTTTTGGCCAGAAATAACATTTCCTCAACCAGTCTCTTCATGCGGAGCGCCTCAGTTTTGATATACTGAATCCATTTTTCCTCATCCTTTATTTTCTCATCCGGTTTCCCAAGTAAGATGCCAGTATTGGCAAGAATGACGGTGAGTGGCGTCTTTAACTCATGTGATGCATCGGCTACAAATTGGTGTTGTTTATCCCATGCTTCTTTGACAGGCTTAATTGTTATGCGCGCCAGAAACAAACTAATCAGGAAAAATGCAGTCAAGCTGACAACACCGACTACTGCCAGAATAATGGCAAGCTTTTGAATGCTTTGTATCTGTCTTGATACATCTACAAAAGCAATCTTCTCAATGGTTGGCGTTTTCCGTATCATAAAACGCAGATTGTACTCCGCCAGATAGCCTTCCTTCTTCCCAGACTCCAACACTTTTCCAACCGCATCCTCTAAAAATGCATCCGTTGTTTCCACATTGTTCCCCTGCATATCCACCACATTACCCGTTGCATCTACATTGACACTAAACCATAGAACCATCGACAATGGCTGTTCGCTGGGTCTTCTCGGCATATTCCCAACATCAAATTGTTCTCTTGGCGGCTCCGGCGGATTGTTTTCCATATTAAGTGTTCTGTGAAGTGTACTGTTCCACTCCGCAGAAATCACATGATAATTGAATGAAATAATCATGGCAAATGTAATCAGCAAAACCACACTGACCAGACTCATATTAATCAGGATAAATTTACGCTGTAATTTCTGTATCATGCATCCACCTCAAGTTTATAGCCGACTTTTCTAAGCGTTGAAATCACAACCCTAGAACCCAGAAAGAAGAACTTCTTCCGCAAAAATGAAATATATGCTTCTACATTGTTATCTTCCACTTCAGAATCAATGCCCCATATTCTCGAGATTAAACTTTCCTTTGAAATGACAATGCCCGGATTTGCCATAAATAGTTTCAAAACTTCAAACTCTTTAAATCCAAGATGCACAGACTTTGCTCCGACACGCAATGTATTATCGGCTAAACTCAGTGTTAAATCCGCAAATGTCATTTCCTCAAGTATCACTTCACCCTGCCTGCGTGACAGTGCTCTAATCCGTGCAAGCAGTTCGTCCGGTTCAAAAGGTTTTGTCATATAATCATCGGCTCCTGCGTCTAAACCCGTTATTTTATCAGTAGTCTCATCCTTTGCTGTCAATAAAATAACAGGTGTTGCGTTCTTCATATTACGCAGTTCTTTCACGACTTCAAATCCGTTTTTCTTAGGAAGCATCACATCCAGAACAATAACATCGTAGTCATTTTCCATTGCATAATCAAATCCTGCCAAACCGTCATAAACGATATCGACAAAATATTTCTGTTCCGTCATAATCTGTCCCAATGCTTCAGCCAATCTGACCTCATCCTCTACGATTAAAATCCGCATATGACCACCTATCCTTTCGACTCCGCCTGATTAAAGTATATCATATTTAAAAGGCGTACCTCAAGCATAGCAGAACAAACTGAAAATAATCTGAAAGCCATTTTTCAGACTAATTTAAGCATGACACATTATGATGTAATCAGGATGCACCATGCGAACTACAACAACAAGGTAAGGAGAACGTAGGATGGAAACCGTACAACATGTATTTGAACGATATGAGAAAAAGTATCTTCTGAACAGAGCACAATACGAAAACCTGCTCGTCTTTTTGAAACAATATATGAAACAAGATCAATATGGTCTGCATACGATTTGCAACATTTATTATGATACTGCGTCTTATGATTTGATACGCCATTCACTGGAAAAACCGATTTATAAGGAAAAGTTCCGGGTGCGCAGCTATGGTCGGGCAGATAAAACGCGCCCTGTATTTCTGGAACTAAAGAAAAAGTACAAAGGCGTTGTCTATAAGCGCAGAGTTGCTATGACATTCGCTGAGGCTGAGGCTTATTTACTGCAAAACAAAAGTCCCAAAAATCCGGAACAAATTCTTCGCGAAATAGATTGGTTTCTTAACTTGAATGATGTCGCACCAAAGATTTTTATTGCCTACGACAGAATTGCGTTATTTTGTGAAACAAATCCAAACCTGCGCATTACATTTGACCACAATATTCGTTTTCGAGATTATGATTTGGATTTATCCAAAGGGACATACGGACGCGAACTGATTGATAAAAAAATGTATTTAATGGAGCTTAAAATTGAGCATGCAGTTCCGCTATGGTTATCCAATTACCTGACAAAAGAGCAAATCTATCCAACCTCTTTTTCAAAATACGGAACCTGTTACAAAGAGTATTTATTTTATAAAGAACTCAGCAAAAATAAAGGAGGAATTTATTGTGCTTAATTCTATATTTGAGTTGTCGGCAAACACAACTGTTACATTAACTGCATCGGCTGTCATTATTTGTACCATCGCTTCTCTCCTGTTAGGTGTCCTGGCAGCCTGTATCTATATGTATAAAAATTCGTATACCAAAAATTTTGTCTTAACGCTGGCATTACTCCCTGCGATGGTACAAATTGTAATTATGCTTGTAAATGGCAACCTCGGAACCGGTATTGCGGTACTTGGCGCTTTCGGACTCATTCGCTTCCGCTCCGTCCCCGGCACAGCGCGCGAAATCAGCAGTATCTTTTTTGCAATGGCAATCGGGCTTGCAACCGGAATGGGCTATATCGGCTATGCCGTTTTGTTTCTGCTTATGATTGGTGCAATGACCATATTGATTGCTTCCAGTAAGTTTGGAGAGCCAAAAGGCGAAATGAAAGAATTGAAGATTACCATTCCTGAAAATCTGGACTATACCGGACTGTTTGATGATTTGTTTACACAATATACAAAATCACACAGCCTTCGGCAAGTTAAAACAACCAATATGGGTAGTCTCTATGAACTTCAATACCATATTACATTGGCAAATATGGCATCAGAAAAGGAATTTATCGATGAACTGCGCTGCCGCAACGGCAACCTGAATATTTCCTGTGGCCGTGTACCTACGCGAGCTGATGAGTTATAATACTAAGTATGAAAATTCGCATGAGTCTTACTGCTAACAAGATAAGATGGAGAATTTGATGGAGGATTTGATGATGAAAAATTTTCACACGAACATACAATTGATAATCTTTTGTTGTTTTACGATATTAATATTTGCATTTTGCGGATGTGCTAATGCTGACAATATACTTAATGAAAGTAGCCTTACGGAGCAAACTTCTCCCTCTCCTGCTCCCACTTCCTCTACTGCCTCAATTTCAACCGGAGAATGGGATGACACAGCTGCTACTCACATCACTTGCTCCGATACCTCTTTCGAAATTGACGGAACAGGAGCAGATACCAATGCAAACACACTTACAATCAATGCAGCCGGGACTTATGTACTCTCCGGTACGCTTAGCAATGGTCAGATAATTGTGGATGCAGGTGATAACGATATCATACAACTGGTATTAAACGGATTGGATATTACCTGTTTAAATCAATCACCCATTTCTGTCAGCAATGCCGAAGAAGTTACCGTTACGCTTGCTCCGGACAGTATTAATAAAATAACAGATGATACCGAATATGTTTTCGCTTCTGCTGAGGATGATGAGCCAAATGCGACACTCTTCAGTAAGGATGACTTAATCATCAATGGTTCCGGCTCTCTTACTGTCAATGCAAACTATTATCACGGCATTTCATCAAAGGATGATTTGACCATCACAAGTGGCAATATTACAGTCAATTCTATTCAAGATGCAGTTCGCGGCAAGGACTCTCTTACCATTGCCGGAGGCAACTTGACAATCAATGCCGGTGACGATGCACTTCATACTGAACAGGATTTAGTAATTGATGGTGGCAATATTCAAATTACCGCTTGTACAGAGGGTTTAGAGGGTATGACCGTCACGGTCAACGGCGGAGATATCAATCTGACATCTTCTGATGACGGCATCAATGCTGCCGGTTCCGGTAGCGAAGGTGAAACCACAACCAATGATACAAATATAAGTGAGACAAACGTCGATGCGACAAAAATGAAACCCGGCGACGTCATGAGCCCCGGCGGTGGCATGGACGCTGCCACTGATTACAACAGCATCAGTATCACTGGTGGCAATCTTGTCATTGATGCTAATGGCGACGGCATTGATACAAACGGCACACTATTCATCAGTGGCGGAACAACGACCTTATTCGGTCCCGTAAATGACGGTAACGGATCAATCGACTACGCCGGCAATTTTGAAATAACAGGTGGTACTTTAATTGCAGCAGGAAGTTCCGGCATGGCGCAAACACCCTCTACAAGTTCTTCACAGGCATCCTTGATGGTATACTTTAATTCCGAACAGACCGCAGGAACCATTTATGAACTATTAAACGATGAAGACGAAATAATTGCAAGTGTTACTCCCACAAAAAAATACAAGTGTGTGCTGGTCAGCACTCCCTCACTTGTACTCAATGCTACATATAATATTAATACCAATGGAAACTCATTATGTACAGTCACTCCGGAAGAAATAATCACCAGAATCTCCGAGGACGGTTCTGCCATACAGCGTGGTGGCTTTGGTCAATTTCCTCGCATGGGCGGTGGTCCTGGTGGTAAAACCGGTGAAACAATCTCCGGAAACGGAATGCCACCTATGGGCGAAATGCCACCTGATGGCGAAACACCTCCCAGCGGTGAAATGCCTCCCGATGGCGAAATGCCTCCCAGCGGCGAAACTCCTACACGCACTCCGCGCGAAAACAACTAATATAGGATATATCCCTCGATTTCTTCCAAGAATTCAATTTGCTGCCCTGTCGATAAATAGTGCAGCTTATTGTCCAATACTTCTTTCAATTTCTGATATGCAACATTACCGGTGCAGTGGCAGGTATGGAACTCCGTATCTGTCCACTGTTTTAATTCTTCTCCCAACTCGTCAATCAATGCATCACTCTCATATGTTCCCGTTGGTGGATTGAATGTATGAAAGCCCGATACAACAATCTTCGGCTTCTCCTGACACACTTCTACCGCACGATCCAGAATGTTCAATATTCCGTTATAAGCACATCCGGCAACCAGCGCCCATTCCTTTCCATTTGTCAAAAGCAGGCACTGCTCATGAGAAAACGTGTCCTGCTCCAGTTTTCCGTCCTTACGCACATACATCACGTCATTTGACTTTGAAAAGCATCTGCGTCCGCGTATTCCCGCAAACAAAGTAATCTCTCCATCCACCTTCGTAAAGTGGTTGGTAAATACAAATCTCTCATCTTCCTCATCAATCAAACTCATATCAATTCCAATCGGACACGGAATGCCCTCTACCTTGAGAAAATGCGGATTACATGCATTTCTATGCAAATAAATCTTCGCAGTATCATTAACATTCAAAAATGCCTTCAGACCGCCAACATGATCTGCATATCCATTGGTCAGAACCACCATGTCTATTTCCGTAATATCAATCTCCAGCACCGCTGCATTACGCAAAAATGTATCATTCGGTCCCAAATCAACCAACATCTTATGGTCTCTGGTTTCAATATAAAAGCACAGTCCATGACGTGATTCCAAATTATTTGTTGTGACCGTATTTTCTACCAAAGGTATTATCTTCATGAAACCGTCCTCCCATATGCATAATGAAAACCTAAAAGTCACATGAACTAATTTCATGTGACTTTAATTATACAATGTAAACCACCAATTATCAAATGCTTTCCAACACTACAGCATGTGCAATTCCAGGCACGCTGTTTCCTTCATTAAAGCTGACTGTGGATAACAGTGCACCCGTCGGAACAAATAACACTTTCTTCCATGTGCCTGCCTGAAGTTGTTTCAGTATATAGGCACTCAGGGTGACTGCCGAGCATCCACAGCCACTACCGCCCGCGTGGACATCCTGCGTAATTGCGTCAAAGATTTCAATCCCGCAGTCCATATGATTTTCACTGATATCAAATCCCTTATCTTTTAGTAAATCTATCAATAATGTGCGCCCAATAGACCCCAGGTCGCCCGTAATAATCATGTCATAATCCTTGGGAAGCAAATTAAAGTCAAGCAGATTCTGATAAATGGTATCTGCTGCAGCCGGAGCCATTGCCGCTCCCATATTCATGGAATCCTTAATACCGAAGTCCACTATTTTCCCAGTGGTAACA
>DATESB010000205.1:0-2811 GCA_035271065.1 Lachnospiraceae bacterium
GTGAGAGTCCTTTATGACGGAAGACAGATGAAAACCATTCCAGAGCTGTAGAGCTGAAGTCAGTAAGCACTACCGTATGCCTGCGTTAAAGGATAGGATTTGATGGAATCTGAAGTGAAAAGTTAAGGTGGAACCGTGCAGGAATATTAGCACCCTTAGGCAGAATATATTTTGTCTTTGGGTGCTTTTTATTTGTAGAGATATTATCTCTCAAATAAGCACGCTGATTCAATAGTATGAATCAAGTCTAAATTCTTTTCTTATGTTATCAATTTTATTACCGAAAGGAGTCAAAGGGATGAAAGTGATAATGAAGAATGGAGAAATTATGGAAAGTTCATTTGGAGAGGAGGTAGGACGAAACGCATTACGCCATACTGCAGCGCATGTTCTCGCACAAGCGGTAAAACGGTTGTATCCGGAGACAAAATGTGCGATAGGACCAGCGATAGAAAATGGATTCTATTATGATTTTGAATTTGGATTCGAGTTTACTTCTGAAAAATTGTTAGAGATTGAGGCTGAAATGAAGCGAATAGTGAAAGAAGCGCTACCAATTAAGCATTATATTTTAAGCCGTGCAGATGCGATACGTGAAATGGAAGAGCGACAGGAATTCTATAAATTAGAAATGGTCGCTGAAATGCCAGAGAATGCACAAATTAGCTTCTTTCGACAGGGCGAATATGTGGAAATGTGTGCTGGTCAACATGTATTAAATACAAGTCTTGTAAAAGCAGTTAAGTTAACATCACTTGCAGGAGCTTACTGGAGGGGCGACGAAAAGAACCGTATGCTGACAAGAATTTATGGTACAGCATATCCAAAGCAGAGTGACCTTGACGAGTACATTGAAAAACAAGAAGAAGCTAAGGCTAGAGACCACCGAAAGATAGGTAAGGAGCTTGGTCTATTTGTTTTGATGGAGGAAGGGCCCGGCTTTCCATTTTTTCTTCCTAAGGGGATGGTGCTAAAGAATTTGTTACTTGATTATTGGAGAAAAGTACACGAACGTGAGGGATATGTGGAAATTTCCACGCCGATTATGCTTAGGCGTGAATTATGGGAGGTTTCTGGACATTGGGCAAATTATCGTGAAAGTATGTATACAACAGAAATTGATAATGTGGATTTTGCTGTAAAACCAATGAACTGTCCAGGCGGAATGCTTGTATATAAAATGCAGCCACATTCATATAAAGAATTACCTATTCGTATGGGGGAACTGGGTCTTGTGCATCGTCATGAAAAATCTGGGACACTACATGGATTAATGAGAGTACGTTGTTTTACACAAGATGATGCCCATATATTTATGATGAGAGAACAAGTAACAGAGGAAATCAAAGGTGTGGTAAGGTTGATAGATGAGGTCTATCGGAAATTTGGTTTCAAATATCATGTTGAGTTATCTACAAGACCAGAGAAAAGTATTGGTTGCGACGAAGACTGGAACGAAGCTATTGAAGCATTGAAGCAGGCTCTTGAGGAAATGGAACTACCGTATGCTATCAATGAAGGTGACGGAGCATTTTACGGTCCCAAGATTGATTTTCATCTGGAAGATTCCATAGGAAGAACATGGCAGTGTGGAACAATTCAGTTGGACTTCCAACTACCCCAGCGATTTCATGCAGAATTTATTGGTGCAGATGGCGAGAAGCATCAACCTATTATGATTCACCGTGTTGTTTTTGGTTCAATCGAACGGTTTATTGGAATTCTAATTGAACATTATGCAGGGAAATTTCCTGTATGGCTGGCACCGGTACAGGTTAAAGTACTCCCAATTTCAAGTGCTTTTTTACAATATGCCACAACGGTAACAGATAGGTTGAAAGCAGCAGGTGTTAGATGTGAGCTTGATACGCGAGACGAAAAACTCGGCTACAAAATACGTGAAGCCAGGCTTGATAAGGTCCCGTATATGGTGGTAATCGGAAAGAAGGAGCAAGATGACAATATAATTTCTGTACGCGGAAGAGAAGAAGGCGACATCGGAAGTATGTCTGTTGAAGAGTTCGTAAGGAGGGTATTAAATGAAAGCTACGATTGTACTAATTGCTGATATTGAAACTGAGAACTTCGGAAGAAAATGTATGCTCGATGCAAACAGTGCAGGTCAAGTCGGGTTTGAAATGGCAAGACTTCCACACCATATTTCATTAAAGCAACCATTTGTAATCACAAATTTAGAAGCTTTGGAAAATATTTTTGATGAGTATGCTCATGAAGTAAATGCAATATCTGTTCCGTTTCTTGAACTCAATTGCTTTCCAAGCAGTGTATTTGGTTATGAATCCGGTTGTATGTCTATTAGGGCTGAAGGTATACCACAATTAAAAGAAATGCAACAAAAATTGTTCGACCGTTTAGAAAATTCTCTAGGTCCATGTCCGGCTGAACATGACTCTGACTATGTGTTTCATATGACAATTGCCATTGGCGGGGCATCATATGAAAATTATGAAAAAGCATATCAGGTATTGGGAAAGCATAATTTCAAGCAAGAATTTCTATTTGATAGGTTGGGTTTGCTGTATTATGACGATGATGATATAAAACCAGGAACTTACTTTTGCTATAAAATAGCTAAATTAGAGGCATAAAGCAAAACTTTATCTTTACGGAATATCAATTCGTCGACTTGATAGTAATCATTTTACTTATCATTTGTAAAAAACATCTACAAGTATAAGATTTTAGCTGTCCGGAATGCTAGTAAATTAGCATTCCAGGCAGCTGTTTCAATTATATGTACAGACAACATAATATTAATATATAAACATTACCATTTAAATACTATTTAAT
>DATESB010000206.1:0-20762 GCA_035271065.1 Lachnospiraceae bacterium
TTTTTCACCTGATTTGCCGATAATAACTGCAATATCGCCTTGCTGTGCCTCGGGAATGTCCGTAACATCCACTAATGTTTGATCCATACAAATATATCCGATAATAGGTGCCTCTTTCCCATGAATCAGCACTTTACCGACACCACAAGAAAGAGCACGTGGCAACCCATCTGCATATCCAATTGCTAAAACAGCAATTTTCCTGTCCTGTTCTGCCTTGTATTGTTGTCCGTATCCCGCAGTTTCACCCTGTCTCATATGCTTGACCACTGCTATTCTTGCTTTTAGTGACAGCACCGGATGAAGTTTAATCTTACACTCATCAATATCTTTGCCATGACTGAGTACTCCATACAGGGCTATTCCGATTCTTGCATAATCTCCGGATAATTCCGGATAGTTCAACAACCCATAACTTGCCTGCAGATGTATCTTCGGGCACACATACCCTCTTTTCTTAATTTCCTCAACCACTTTACTAAATGCTTCTTTTTGCGTAAAGGTAAAGACTTTGTCTTGTATCGAAGTCGTTTCATCTGCACATAAATGCGTATAAATTCCCTCTATGATCAGATTTTTAAACTCAAACATTTGGCATATTTCGTCTAGTTTTTCACTACATTCTCCTAAACGATGCATTCCTGTATCAATTTTCAAATGAACTTTTATTTTTTTCCCGTAAGCATTTAGAACTTGCCCATAAGAATAGTCAATGACCGTCTGCATCAAACGATACTTTCTTAAGAATGCAAATTGTTCCGGTTCTGTATATCCCAACACCAGAATTTCGCCTTTAATACCCTGTTTTCGTAGTTCTACCGCTTCCGAAACACTTGCCACACAAAAGGAATGAACGCCCATCCTGTTTAATTCTTTAGACACCAAAGCTGCTCCGTGTCCATACGCGTCTGCTTTTACTGCCGGCATCAATTCACAATTTGGGGGCAGTAGACTACGCAGATTCTTGACATTTTCCATTAAATTTTTCTGACTGAGTTCTATCCATGCTCGCTTCATAAGATTACCTTTTCTTTTTTACGTGTCATGAACCATTCCAATAATATAGCAAAACAACCGGATGCGATGCAGACTGCAATATAATGCAGCAAACTGTTGTCGATAAGTAATGCTTCCAAATGAAGTACCTTTGCTGCACCACGTACCACAATAATCATAATTGGGTGAATGATATAAATCCATGTGGATATTATCCGCAGACTCTTTTTTGGTGCTTTCTTAATTGATAACATCAACTGAAACAGAAAGAACATACAGGGAAGTAATGCAAGATACATACTGTCATGTCGTTGCAGCCCAAAGTGGTGAAGTGTCATTCCCTCTGCAATCATCAAGCCGGTGGATACAATCAAGCCTGCCAAAATCAGATTCTTTTTACCGGGTTTCCGGATTTGTTGCATACCGACCCCCATAACCAGAAATATCGGTGCATAGAACAGACCGTTTCTCGTATAGGAAAAGATGCTGAACATGACATTATAGACCATTCTCAGTATTTCATTTTCCGCAATGACTCCGTAATAACTGTCGCCGAACAGCCCTATCATATATAAAATGATGGAAATACACATCCACGCTTTCAGAGACAATTTACTGCCTATTCTGCAGATAACATAAACCCCCAGTAAAGATGCGGGAAGATACCACAAGTGATAGAAAGTCCCATCAAAAATAAGCATACGAAGTAAGTCTAATACCCGTATACCGGTAAATTGTCCTGCATAAATATTGATTGGGAGATAAATCAGAATTGCAACAATATACAACAGCGATGTTTTTTTCATAAATCGATGTAATGATTGAAAATCCTTTGACTGCTGAAATAGATATTGCGGTAATACGAAATATCCTGTCACCATAAAGAAGAACGGTACTGCCACTCTGGCAATAATTCTTGTTAGAATAAAGTCTGCATTGCTGTTTATGGAGGACAATGGAGAGGTGTGTATCATTACCACCAACAAGGCTGCTACTATCTTGCAATAATCCAATCCACCAAGCTGTTCTCTTTTCTCCATTTTGTCCTCCATTATCATTTTATTCTATTCTGCCAACGCTAATTCTATTACGGCAGATATTACTTTTTCAAAATCCAGCCCAATCGCTTTCATCATCATGGGAAAACGACTGTGTGATGTAAAGCCCGGTATTGTATTGACTTCATTGAAGACAATTTCTCCTGTATCAGATATGAACATATCCACACGGGCAAATACCTGACAATTTAATGCCTTATATATCTTCTTTGCTGTCTGCTTTACCTGTTCGGCTGTTGTTTTATCCACTCTTGCAGGTACATGAATGGCTGATGTCTTTAACGTATACTTTTCTGTAAAATCAAAGAACCCGTCTGCCAGTTCTATCTCGTCTATTTCGCCAACTGTCAGTTCCTCATTACCAATGACAGCGCAGCCAACTTCAAAGCCTGTAATACCCTCTTCAACAATTACCGTATCATCATATTGAAGGGCTAAGTCAATTGCAGCCTTCAGTTCACCGAACTCTTTAATCTTCGTAATTCCATACGATGAACCTGCTTTTACCGGCTTTACAAACAGTGGAAATCCTATTTGCTCAGCTTGTTTTATCACTTCGTTCATATCCGCTTTCTTTGAAAGAACAAATGATTTCGGAACACGGATACCTGCTGCCTGTACCAGTTGATGTGACCTGTCTTTATCCATACAGAGTGCCGATGCAAGAATTCCACAACCAATGACCGGAATACCTGCCAGTTCAAATAACCCCTGCACGGTACCGTCTTCCCCGTTTTTACCATGTAAAATCGGGAAAGCCGCATCTATTTTCACCTCTTCTGTTTTGTCACCCAGTATCAATAGTTTTCGCTCTGCACGGTCTAAGGACACAGTAACCGGCACACAATCAAATGCATTGCACCATGTGTCTTCTGTCATTTTCTCAATGTCTCCGTTAAATAAAAACCAATTACCTTCTTTGGATATTCCTATCATGACCGGCGTATACTTTTCTCTGTCCATATGACTGATAACCGCATAGGCAGATTGAAGTGATACACTATATTCTGATGAACAGCCTCCAAATATGACTGCTATCGTTTTTTGTGACTTTGCTTCTTCGTTCATTTTCCCTCCTGATTACTCTTTACTATCCTCTTCTTGGTTCTCTGCCATAGTATCCTTCAAATCCTGGACTACAAATGCCGGCACTTTACCATCCAATATATTTGCCGATCCGTTATAATCCATTCCCTTCATATTGGCATATGTAATCTGAAATTCAATATTATGCTCAACCGGATACAGAACCTGATTTGACCACATAAAACTTGTAAGTACAAGGTTGTCACACAACTCTGCAATCTTCTTTTGGTCATCTGCACCATTCTCTGTACGATAAATGAGTTCATTATTATCCTTCATATAATAATCGTTGGCTTCAGGCAGATATCCATAATCATAAACTATGATTTGTTCTACTTTGTCAGCCTGTAACTCATTACCCCATGCTTCTTCGTCAACACCCATGTTCTTGATGAAGGCTAATGTTTTGTGGAAGGATGGATAGATATAATACCCATACATACTATCTTCATAATCATTGGTACGATACATACAGTCTACACGCAATACCGGCAATTCCTTCTGTAGCGTTTCAAGAGTCAGGCCCTTCATTTCTTCTGTATATATCTTCAATAAATCCTGCATATTATCGCCTGTGACTGAAACCGCCTTATCACCCCAGACATTGACACAATTTACACGTGTAATGACATTTTTATCAATGATCTGAGTCAGTTGATATGCCACATCCTTATAAGCCTGACTGTCGTAGATCTGTGCCATTGTATCAAATGCACTACTCAATGTTACCGCATAATATCTATTGATTTCTTTACCGTTATGCAGTCTATATCTGATGACATAATTTATATTTGTAAGTTCTTCCGCTTCAGCGGACACCTCAGACACATTAACTGCCATCTCTCTTCCAAACAATGATGCCCTTGCAATCGGCACACCTTGATCTCTGATATAGCTGTAGTCCAACTGCTCAATTCCTATTTTTGCTAAAGACAGTACCGCTGCTTTATCTTCCAACTTCATATTATCCAAAAAAACCTTTTCTTTATCCGCATAAACCAGCCTATCTGTGCCGTCAGCATTTTTCTGAATTTGATAACCATTCATATCCGTATCAATACTATGGAATACAATGGCTGCGCTCTCTATCTGATCTTCTCTTGGTATGTATTGATCATACCCAAACCAGTCAAATTGAAAGCAAAGTGCAAGCAATACCGCTACCACCAAACTACCGGCAAGTTGTATTTTATGGTTCAAAACAGCCTTAAAATCAAAACGATAAATAACTTCCATAATTGCATGGCACAAAATACCTGTAAACAAAAGACCAAACCAGAACCAAAAACTGGTCAGACGGTTTCCCATAGACTGAATATACTTTCCACCGCCAAGTGCTACCGGAATTACAACCATTATTCTGACAATCGGCTCTGCAATTCGATAACTGAGTGCCTTGCCAGCCACCTCTGACGGACGCTTCTTGTAGAGAAATAGTGCTGCTGCAAGTATTACCGCTGACATCAAAAATGCCAATATCAATCCTGCCGTCATACTGACTTCGCCTGTTGTATCACCATAGGCTGTTCCAAAATAAGTCAAGAAGGTAATCGGTGACATCACCGGTCTTAACATGAGCGGTACCAAGTTTGTAAAGCCATATTCATAACTAACAGAATAAGTTAAGAAATAGCTCTCAAAGAAGTCTTCCAACAATAGGCTGACTAATGGTACATATAACAGTAAAACCGCCGTTGCTGCCATACATACAAGTAAGTTTCCTGTCAACATAACCGCTAATATGGTCACGTGGTAAAAGAACAGGAAGTTGACAATCTCTCCGATAAACGTAATCCCTATGGCCTGCCATACTTCACCCGTCAGATGTCCCTGCATCACTAATGATATGATACTGATTAATAAAGTAACCAAATAAACAAAAAGAAATGCAATAATACCATTCAAATAAGATGAAAAAAACAGTTTTTCTCTCTTCACCGGAATACTGTGATACATATCTACTTTCTTCTTTGAAAACAGATAAGTAAACCCTGCAATACCCAGCACAATTGCCATAGCGGCAGGTATCATACTGTTTCCGAAATATTCAGGACTCATATAATAGAGAATAGATGCATTGATTTCTTCTTTGACCATATATCCGTTATTGTACATATCCTCCATACGCATCAACATATGCGTAGGTCCGACAAATAGGAATGTAATAAGCGCTACTACAATAACCCATATTTTTTTCTTGAAATCTTCTCTCATTAAATTAAAGAATAAGGTTTTTGATGTCATAGCCGACTACCTCCGTTTCACTAATAAATATTTCTTCCAAGGATAACGGTATGATTTCTGAAAATACGGTATCTACCGTTGCTAACGTATTCTCCAATGTGTCTCTTTCTCCGCGAACTGTCATGGTATAAAGAGAACCTCTTTGCTCCACTTTGATTGGTTCCGCAGCTTCAATGAATTTATCCTTATCGATTTCTTCCTTAAATACACACTGTAACTTATGAAGGCTTAATTTCATCTCTTCCAAATCCTTTGATAATAAAATACCACCTTTATGTAACAATCCGACATGATCACAGATATCTTCCAATTCACGCAAGTTATGTGATGCAATAATCGGGGTCATTCCTCTGTCTGCCATTTCCGCAATAAAAATACTTTTAACAGCCTGACGCATAACCGGATCAAGTCCGTCAAATGTTTCATCGCACAACAGATATTTTGTCTTAGCACATACACCTAAAATAACAGCAAGTTGTTTCTTCATACCCTTTGAAAAAGTATTGATTTTACGACCTCCGTCCAATCCAAACTTTGTCATCAGTACAAAAAATAAATCACTGTCAAAATTCTCATATACTTTTGCGTAGTATTTCTTCATATCATACGGTGTTCCGTTTGCAAAGTAATACTGATCATCAGAAATATAGAATATCTTTTTCTTTGCTGCTTCATTTTCATATATATCCTCACCGTCTATCAAGACAGTTCCTGCTGCCGGCTTCAGAACCCCGCACAACATTCTTAAGAAAGTACTTTTTCCTGCGCCATTCGTACCGACCAGTCCGAATACACTGCCTTCCTGAATGACTGCTGTAATATCGTCTACAGCCTGTATATCATCAAAGTTTTTACTCAATCCCTTTACTTCAATCATTCTTCTCTCCCCTTCTTATAAGTATTTTCCACAGAAGTCAGAATTTCTTCCTTAGAAATTCCCAATTCCTTAGCCTGTAGAATCGCTTTTTCCAAATCTGAAATGGCATTCGATTGCTCATTACCCATCCAAATTTTCTTTTCTGCAACATAATTTCCTCTGCCCTTCACCGTATAGATAAAGCCGGTGCGCTCTAATTCTGCATATGCTCTCTGAATGGTGTTTGGGTTGATGGATAACTCTATTGCATAGCTGCGTACAGAAGGTAACTTTGTATCTGCTTCCAAAACGCCTCTGACAATCAAGTTCTGAAGCTTCTCTGTTACTTGCTCATATATAGGACGTTTGTCTTGATAATCAATCCGTATCATCGTCTTCCTCCTCACCTTTGTTATTTACCGGTCAGTACACCAAGTATATGTTGTGAATGTCTTGTTTTCATTATTTAGGGATAATGCCACTTCATATTTAATCTTAGTGTACTAACACAGTTAATACACTTAATATACAAAAAAAGAAGTTGTTTGTCAACCTCTTTCATTGTTTCGCCTGTATTTATCATTTAAAATCCGTGCATCTTGCTTTGAATCACCCCTCATACACGTTACCTTTGCAGTTAACTCAACGCAGGTGACCTCACGGCACACAGAAAGTTCCATTTAGTGCTGCTTCGTTCCCGACCTGACACGATTCATAGATTTCTGTTGCGTAAGACCCGCGTATCAACGCCACTTACAAAGGGCTGCTGCATAAAGCATGACCCGAGGCAAGACATCACCCCTACTATAGCGGATTGTAGGTACAGGGAGCCGCTGATTCCCCGGCTGCACGGAAACATCATTATACTGTGTTTTCGGCTATTTGTCAATTTCACATGGACTATATTAACGTTATATTTATCCCATTACTCTACAGCCTTAAATGCTTCTGACAAATCCTCGATAATATCATCAATATTCTCTGTTCCGATAGATAATCGAATGGTATTCGGCCGAATGCCTTGGTCTTCCATCTCCTGTGCGTTTAATTCAGAATGTGTTGTGGATGCAGGATGAATCACCAGAGATTTCACATCTGCCACATTGGCCAACAGAGAGAATAGTTCCAGATTATCAATAAAATCCTTGGCTTTTCTATCATCACCTTTGATTTCAAATGTAAATATCGAGCCTCCGCCATTTGGAAAATACTTTTGATAAAGTGCCTGTTGTCCCGAGTCTGTAGATACTAAGGGATGATTTACTTTCTCTACCTGTGGATGTTTACTCAAAAATTCTACTACTTTCAAAGCATTTTCCACATGCCTTTCCACTCTTAAGGATAACGTTTCTAATCCTTGTAAGAATAAGAATGCATGGAACGGAGACAATGTTGCCCCGGTATCACGAAGTAAAAGGGCACGAATGCTTGTAACAAATGCTGCCGCCCCGACATTTTTAGCAAAACTAATGCCATGATAACTTTCGTTCGGCTCTACAAGCCAAGGAAACTTGCCGCTTGCAATCCAATCAAATTTACCGCTGTCAATGATGACACCACCTATGGTTGTCCCATGTCCGCCAATAAACTTTGTTGCGGAATGAATCACAAGATCAGCACCATATTCAATCGGACGAACCAGATATGGAGTTGCAAATGTATTGTCTACCACCAGCGGTATCTGATGTGCATGCGCTATTTGTGCAATTCTTTCAATATCCACAACTTCGGAATTCGGGTTACCCAGTGTTTCAATGTGAATTGCCTTTGTATTCTCCTGAATTGCCTTCTCTATTTCTTCATAGTTAAAGGGATCTACAAACGTGGCTGAAATGCCGTAATCCGGCAATGTATGCGCCAAGAGATTATAAGTTCCGCCGTAAATGTTCTTTGCCGCTACAATATGGTCTCCCGCATGCGCTAAGTTTTGAAACGTATAAGTAATCGCTGCTGCACCGGAACCTACCGCAAGCGCTGCCACGCCTCTTTCCAATGCTGCAATGCGTTGTTCAAACACATCCTCGGTTGGATTGGTAAGCCTGCCGTAGATATTACCGGCATCGCTGAGTCCAAATCTGGCTGCCGCGTGGTCGCTGTCATGGAACACATAAGAGGAAGTCTGGTATATGGGAACTGCCCTTGCATCTGTCACAGGGTCCGGCTTCTCTTGTCCTACATGTAATTGTAATGTTTCAAATTTCAAATTTCGTTCTGTATATGCTTTCTTTTTCATTGGTCTTCATTCCTTTCCTACCATTTCGATAGGTTTAATATACTATGGTGTTTGAATCCTGTCAACACTTATTTTATTTTGTTTCTTTTTCTTGCTTATTCCGTATCCTGAGATCAACAAAAAAGTTAGATAAAATCTGACTGCATTCGGCTTCCATTACCCCTGTCACTATTTCCACCTGATGATTAAACTCTTCCATTTGCAATATATTGAGCACAGAACCTGCACATCCGGCCTTTGGGCTCATGCTTCCGATAACCACCTTATCCATCCGTGCCTGCACCGTTGCTCCTGCACACATCTGACACGGTTCCAGCGTTACATACATAGTGCAGCCTTCCAAACGCCAGTCACCAATCTTCTTACTTGCCTTATTAATTGCCGTAATCTCAGCATGTGCCAGCGTGTTTTTATCTGTATTGCGCCTGTTATAGCCCCGCCCAATAATTTTATCCCCGTATACAATAACACAGCCTATCGGTACTTCTCCGATATCATAAGCCTTTTGTGCCTGCTTCAATGCTTCTTTCATATATTTTTCATCTGTCGTCATAATCTTCCCCTATTGTATTTTGGCTCTTTTGCCTTTATAATTATCAGTATATAACACAGAGGGATTATTATGCAAATATGTGGACTTCAAAAAACTACATTATTGGATTATCCGGGATATGTTGCCGCTACGATTTTTTTAGGTAGCTGTAATTTCCGCTGTCCTTTCTGTCATAATATGAATTTGGTCATCAGTCCTGCCACTCAGCCGACGGTTTCCGAAAAAGATGTTTTTACTTTCTTAGAAACGCGCCGAGGCATTTTGGACGGTGTTTGCATTACCGGCGGAGAACCCACGATTTCTCTTGGGTTAATTCCTTTTATTAAAAAGATAAAATCTTTGGGGTATCTGGTGAAATTGGACACCAATGGCTATTTTCCCGATGCAATTATGGATTTATGCCGTATGAATCTCTTAGATTACATTGCTATGGATATTAAGTCTTCTCCAGCAGGCTATGCCAATGCCACCGGTTTAACTTCTGTTGATATGTCTTTGATTGAAAAGTCCATTCACTACATTATGAATGCCTCTGTTCCGTATGAGTTCCGTACCACTGTTATCAAAGAGTATCATGATGAAACCACTATGCAGGATATTGGTAAATTAATAGAGGGTGCTGAAGCGTATTATCTACAGTCCTTTGTCGATTCGGATCAAGTTTCCGACCACTCTTTGCATGCCTGCACAAAGGAGGAACTACTTCATTATCAGGAACTCCTGACTCCTTTTGTAAAAGAGGTTACATTACGTGGAATTGATTAATCTGCTTGACAGATATTTTTAATATAGTATCCGAAACAGCCCTGGGCTGTTTCTTCTTTTTTTGCACATTTAAACCCTTCAAATCCAAACATATTTGCCATCATGACTTCTCTTTCATGATAGGTTCCCGGAACACCGACGTGATAACTTATTTCTTTGTCACCTGCTTGTTCCCTGCCCAGAATAATATACCGATAACTGTAATAAGCATGCTGCAGGAAGCTGTTACTCATCAGTGCCTGCGTTGCCTTTTTGTTGAAAAACTGTAATTCGCTTGGTGTAATGCTCAGATATTCCGCATCAACTGTATGTTCAAACGGATGAACCGTTGGAAAAACTCTGGCTAGTTTGTTCCACACCTGCTCCACTTCGCTGATTTCCGATTTAACCGCATTCTCAGTTGTTTCACTTTCTGTGTGAGCTTCTGTTGTTGCTTCTTCCAAAACTGCTTCTGCCCGTGCTGTTTCTGCTTGTGCTATTTCTGCCTGTACTGCTTCTATCTGTGGGACTTCCACTTTCACATCCTCTGACTCTGCGCCTTCTCTCTTTGTCTCTTCTGTCTTTTTCTCTTCTGTTCTGACATTCTCTGCTTTCGTACTCACATCTTGCTCACTTGCAAATTCCACCATTTTGATGTCTATTTTCTCATCATCAAATCCCGCCATACAGATTTTCTCCGCAATGTGTATCATAACGCCCTTACATTTCTCATCATGTTTGATTGTCAGTCGGGTTTCTCCTGTGGAGTTTTCTACAAAGATTTCACCTATCGGCTCACAGTGATATCGACTCTCTGCTTCTCTTAACGCAAAGATTTCTCCCCTCTCTCTTTTCGTTGTATATAATCCTTTCAAATGGAGTGTCAACTTATCTTCTTCGCCATATATGTTTCTCTTTATGAACCCTATATTTTTAATCGGCAGACCTTTCTCATATAAGTACAGATATACCGTACTTCGCATAAATTCAGACATCAAAAAACATCCCCCTTTACAATCTTCTTACTAATTGTATTAGAGGATGTCTTCTGATATGATTAATATTCCAGTGATTCTACGTACTTCATGTAATTAACAACCATCAACGCAATCTTTAATGTCAATGCATCATCAAATACTCTGATGTCCAAGCCCGTGCTCTTCTGTAACTTCTCTAACCGATATACCAGTGTATTTCTATGAATATACAACTGTCGGGATGTCTCTGACACGTTCAAACTATTGTCAAAGAACTTATTTGCAGTCATCAGTATTTCATCATCAATATCATCCGGTGTACTGTCACCAAAGATTTCATCAATAAATATCTGGCACAAATTCACCGGTAACTGATAAATCAAACGTCCGATACCAAGTGTATTGTATGCAATAATAACCTTCTCCACATAGAATATCTTTCCGACATCCAATGCCATTTTGGCTTCCTTATAGGACTTAGAAATCTCTTTAATTTCATTTACAATGGTTCCGTATGCAACACGAACTGTCGTCATTGCTTCAGAATTCAGCATATCCACTAACATCTTGGCTACTTCTTCAAGTGCCTCGTAAGATTCATTCCGTGCCAGCGCTTTAATCACAATGATATGCTTCTCATCAACTGCCGTAATATAATCTCCGTTTTGTGAAGAAAACAGTTCCGTAACCATCTCTCTTGCATTCATATCTTTTTCTGTCTTTGTCTCAATGACAAATACCGCTCTGTCTTGTTCTGCCGGAATATGAAGCTTCTTTGCACGATTATAAATATCTACCAATAGCAGATTGTCCAATATCAGATTTTGAAAGAAACTGTTCCGATCAACTTTTTCCTTATAAGCCACAATCAGATTCTGTAACTGACATACTGCCACCTTACCAACCATATACGTATCTTCTCCGCCCTTGGCAAGCAAGATATAGGACAATATTCCTTCATCATATATTTTCAGCAAATGTTGATCCTGAATCACTTGACTGTCTGCTGCAGAATCTGCAAAATTCGTGATGGTTTCACGATCAATACGGTAATCTGCAAACGTTTCTGCCACAGCACTGCCTCGTAAATCCAAAACACACAGATTTACCTTTGTAATCTCACTTAATTCGTCTATACTGGTCTGTATGACTTGGTTTGTAATCATATTCGTCCGTCCTTTCATACCACTAACTATATCATAAAACATCGGCGTCTCGCTGACAAGTAAAAAAATAGGAGATGCATTGGCATCTCCTATCTATAATCTTATTAATTAGTGATAGTCTGCTCTGTCTCTTTGTCGAATACGTGAATCTTTTCAACATCAAGTGCAAATTTGCAGGTATCTCCAGGTCTTGCTGTTGTACGAGGGTCAACTCTTGCTGTGATAGGGAACTCTTCCAAATCAAAGTATAAGTAAACTTCTGCACCGAGCAATTCGTATACCTTAATGGTTGACTCAAATACGCTCTGAGGAGATGTCTCGATGAACATTTCTGAATCATATACATCTTCAGGACGAACACCGAATGTAACTGTCTTGCCGTTGTAACCGCCTTCAATGAGTTTCTTTGACTTAGCAGGAGGAAGCGGAATAGCCTTGCCGGCAACCTTTAAGTTTGCAACATCACCCTGTACATCAACAACTGCATCAAGGAAGTTCATCTGAGGTGATCCCATGAATCCTGCAACGAACAGATTACATGGCTTGTCATATAAGTTCTGAGGTGTATCAACCTGCTGGATAACACCGTCTTTCATAACTACGATTCTGGTACCAAGTGTCATAGCCTCTGTCTGGTCATGTGTTACATAAATGATGGTGGTTCCGAGTCTCTGATGAAGCTTTGCAATCTCGATACGCATCTGTACACGTAACTTAGCATCCAAGTTTGATAAAGGCTCATCCATAAGGAATACCTTAGGATTACGAACGATAGCACGACCCATAGCAACACGCTGTCTCTGTCCACCTGATAATGCCTTCGGCTTTCTGTCAAGGAGCGGTGTCAAGTCAAGGATTTTTGCTGCTTCTTTAACCATTTTATCTATTTCGTCCTTCGGTACTTTTCTTAACTTAAGACCGAAAGCCATGTTATCATATACTGACATATGCGGATACAAAGCATAGTTCTGGAATACCATTGCAATATCTCTGTCCTTAGGCTCTACATCGTTTACAACTCTGTCACCGATTTTCAGTTCACCTGAAGAGATTTCTTCAAGACCTGCAATCATACGAAGTGTAGTTGACTTTCCACATCCTGAAGGTCCTACAAAGATAATAAATTCCTGATCTGCGATATCCAAATTGAAGTCTTTTACTGCTTCGAATCCGTTAGGATATACTTTACAAATGTTCTTTAACTCTAAACTTGCCATTTTCATTCCTCCTGATTTTTAGTGATTTACGAGCGGACACCTCCGCTTAAGTCTGAAATTAGTATATCAAAATCATCCTTTTTTGACCATGCCCGAAGTATACAAACTTTTTTTGAATTACTATACATTTTGCTCAATACCACACCCACAGGCTGTCTAGGTCATATCTTCCTCGTCTCTGTAAAATGCCAACTGATTTTTCCCGCGTCTCTTTGCCTTATATAATGCTTGATCTGCTGCCTTGTACAAACTGTCATAATCACTGGCATCTATCGGAAATACTGCTGCTCCGATGCTCGCCGTAGCAGAATACTTCACATACTCTCCTACCTTAAAATCTCTAAAGAAGGTGGCTACTCGGTCTGCCTCTCTCTTCATGATATCTTCGTCTTTCATGTCTTTCAAAAATACAACAAATTCGTCTCCGCCGGTTCTTCCGACAATATCATTAATTCTGAATTCACTCTTTATTCTTCTGCCCAGCGTACTAAGCACCTCATCACCGAATGCATGTCCCATTGTGTCATTAATCTTCTTAAAATTATCGATATCAAGCACAAACATGATGGAACATTTATCCTTGCCTTCATTCTCCAGATACTCTCGTATTCTCTTTTCTGTCGCTATCTTATTCAGCAAGTCTGTTAACTGATCGGTTTCTGCTTTATCTTTTAATTCTTTGCTTTCTTTGATGAACTTTGCTTTATTGATAATATTAATTGTAATCAATATACCGACAAATATTACAAGCGCTATAATAATCTTTGTCAACATATCACTTGTTATCTTTTGCTTCTCGTCAATGGCCTTTTGAACTTGAACATCCATGGATAATGTAAAAGTTGCTCCACCGTATTCTCCCATTGGTTCATAAATCAAATGATAGGTACTTGCTTCCGTTATATCAGGCTTCGTAGAAAATGCAACTTCTCCACCTCTTTGCGCATCAATATTCTGTTTTAACTTTTTATAGGAGCCTTTCACAAAAGTTACTTTCTCCATATAATCAAACAAATTATCTCCGACACCAAATAAGGAACTGACATTTCCTGATTTCTCAATCACTGTTCCATCTGAAATAAATGATCCATATGTATTCTTTCCCGAATAGACAGCTGAAGAAGTAATATTGCTCAATTTATCAAATGTCCGCACTACCGCAACTGCACCAATTGTCTGATTTTCCACATAGATAGGTGCAGAAATAACTATTTGATACCTATAAATAGTTGGGTGCTTAATAATATCAGATATATAGGTCTTTCCCCCTAATAAAACTTTTTCATCCAACGTTTTCATTATGGGTGGTACTTCTCCTACACTATTAAATACTGTTCCGTCGTTCATAATAATAAATGCATCCTGCGCACCTATTTTCTTTGTAATTGTTTTCAATAAATCTTTGTCTTCTTCGGGAATCACTTGTCCTCTCGTTCCCACATACTCCGCTGTAACCTCAACTACTTTTTGCATAGTATCTATCTCATGTACATAATAGTCACTGATTTCTGCTGTCTGTTCTTCTATCGTACTAATAACAGCAGCACTATTACTCTCCTTAATTTCTGCCGAGTAGTTAAACAGTGTTACCATCAAAAACAATCCCAGCAAAATAGATGGGCTGATACACTGCAAAATATTCGAATTGTCTTTTCTTGTCTTACCCATTTCTTTGCCTCCGATACCAGAATTTATTCTTCCTCAGATGCCTCTGTTTCGCTACTATCCTCTTCTACCGGAATATATCGGTCAAACACTTTTCTGTATATATAGGAAGTATAAAATGCAATCAGCGAAAACAGGATAACAAATACCAACGGTGCCAGTTGAATAAAGAAATAAAGCAACACAAACGGTGCAACTATCCCTAAAATCAATAACACTGTCATGGGCAAATGTCTGATACTAATTAATAATGCATTTTTTAAACTGTTTTTAATTGTATTTTCAAACTTAGCAAGCAGGGGAAATATATAGATAAGAGTAAACACTACAATTGTGCTTACCATAAATAATGCAACAAAAATAATCTTTCCGATAGAACCATCCATTTGATTCAATATCCAAAAATCCACAAAAAAGATAATTATAATAGCCAGTGTCATCAGCCAAATGAGTGTTGCCTGCTTAAAATTATCCTTAAACGCTTTAAAATAACTTTTGGTAATATATCCTTCTTCATCTTTGACCATTTTCATTGTTACATAATATAATGCTGATGTAGCTGCTCCTATTGTAAAAACAGGAATACAACAAATAATATATAGAATGTTCAACCACACTAAATCTGCCAGCCTTCCCAGAAATACCATTACCGGGTTTTCCAAATCAAATAATCGATTCATTTGATAACCTCTTTCATATTATAGTTGTCTTATCAAGAATTATATTGCATTATCAGTAAAATTGCAAATACTATGCTTACACTTTACGTATATTATCATACGCTTGGTTATATTGTGCATTCAATTTGTTATGTAATATTAGAATTCGGTCTGATTCCAAATGCACTTGTTCCATAATCTTTTCATAATGACCGATAAAAATCTTAACAATCGTTCGATTAAATCGTCCGTGATTTGCTTCATCTTCTAAAACATTTACTACAAAGTCTTTACTTTTTGCCGCACGATAACTTCTGGGGTTAATCATTCCGGTCACAGTATCTGCTATTTGAAGGATTTTCTGAAGGGTATTCATTTCTTCTTCCTTCAATCCCCTATAGTATCCACTGCCGTTGGAGCGTTCATGATGTGCCACTGCAATTTCTACAATTTCATGATCCAGATATTGCTTCAAGATACTTTCCGCAATATTGACATGCGTACGCATCTTCGTCAATTCTTCCTGTGTCAGCGCTCTTGGTGCATCTAATATCTTTGATGATATTGCAAGCATACCGACATCATGCAATAGTGTTGCATAATACAATTTTTCCATATCTTCTTCACATATCTTCATCAGTTTGGACATTTCGCGACAGATGCAAATGGTGGTTACCGTATCTGCAACTGCGTATTCGCTTCTGAAACCGATGGTATACATCAAAAGTTCAAGGTATTGTTTCTTTTCCTCATTACTAAACATAATATAGCCAAGTATCTCATCCAATTCCTGTAGATACTCACCACTTTTTAATTTTGACAATACATCATATTTAATTTGTGCCTGCTTGAATAATTGAATGGCTTCTGAAGAATATTTTGTATTTTCATATTTGCTGAGTAGTTTATAATCAAAACTTTTTCCCATCGTACTGTTATATAAATCTACGCGTTCAGCATATCCAATAAAATTGGTAATATTCTTATACTGATAATCTATATTAACTAATTGACTATAATCTACATGGTGATAGAGTAATATCTTTGCTTTATCTTTCATTGGAGACAGATATCGCAGAAAAAGCGAACCATAGATAGCGTGCGGCATCGTAATCTTTGTCTCATAAATCAGAGTATTGGTCATATCCTCTGTTTTATAGGCGCCAATATCATGTATCATGGTCAGAAAAATGTAATCTGCCAATTCGTATTCTACATACCCACCCTTACACTGCAGCATCTTTAGTAAAATATATGCAACCCTTGCACCGTGTTCCATTGGCTTTTTATCAATTAATTTCAAGGTATTGGTCAATAAATTACAAATATCTTTATTGCTGATAATCTCCATTCTGTGCCCCCATCCTTATCCTTTGTAAAAAGGAGTGTATTTCTACACTCCTTGATTTCTAACAAGATGCATAGGCGTAAAACGTATTCCGTCTGCTACAACTTCTTTATCATCATCTAAAAATCCTACTTTATGGTAAAAACCTGTTGCATAAGGCGCTGCATTTACCGTAAATCGGTTTATACCGAACGCACCCACATACTCAAATACATACTGTAACAAAGCATTTCCGATACCTTTTTTATGATACTTCTCATCAACAAACAATAATGAAATATGACTTTCATTGCGGACGCCTGCCATTCCGACAAGTTTGTTTCCATCAAATGCTCCAAAGGCAAGATATTGACCTTTGATAAACATTCTCTTAAGTCTCGGATCTTCAATAAAGTCTCGAAAACTTCTAATTCCTTTCTCAGAATATTCCGGTGCCTCAAATTGCAGGAATATCCTCCATGCCAGATTAATTGCGGTTGCCCATTCATTTCTGTTGAGCATTCTGACTTGATAATTTGTTTGTCTGTCCGTATCCATTCAGATTCTCTGCCTCAATCACTCTTACTTTTTGAATATAGATTTGAAAAAGCCACTAATCGCGTCTGCTGCACTTTTAAAGAAATTGCCGACTGCATTTGTAATCATTTTTCCGATTCCCAAGTCTTCCATGGACAAATCGTTAATATCAAATGTTCCAGCTTTAATTTGATCAGCATACTTGGCATATAAATCATCTGCCTGTTCTGCCAATACATTAAAATCTATGCCCATGGCTTTGATTTTAACCATTACATCAATAATTTGCTGAATTTCGTCTTCTGTCAAGTTTGCATTCAGATCTGTAACACCCTTGCGTACCGCTGCTTCAATTTCTTCTTTCGTATCAAGGTCATTCGCCGCAATCTGTGCTTTGATATACGTGATTAATTCCTGTGCGTCATCACTGCTACCTACTGCCTGTGATAATTCTCCGGTCACAACCAACTCATTCATAGCTGTATCAATTGCTTGTTCTGCTACCGTCGTTCCGGTCATCTGCTCATAACCTTTTAATGCACCAATCAGTGCTGCCGTTCCTGATATCGGTGTTGGAGCTGCTACAATAATATTGGCATTCTTAACACCCGCTGTCAGTAAAGCACTTCTATACATATCTGTTGTACAGTAATTAATATTCTTAGAGGAAACAACAACACCGCTTCCTTCACTTGTCGGCACAATCAATACGGATGACAACGAACGTGTTCCGATAACAGATGCATCTACATAATTGCCAAGATACTGCTTTTCGTCTGCATTTGTAATATAAATTACCTGATAATTTCCTAAATCAGCCGCCTGAATGCCCATTAAACCAAGAACTGTTACTAACTGTTCCTGAGACAAATCTGCTCCAAGTGCCAATAACGGCTTCGTATCTGTTGCCGTAATCGGTGTTACATCTAATGCAGCCGGTGCATTCTCACTCACTGCTACCGGTGTGTTTGCACTCACCGTTGTCTCTGTATTCGCACTCACGGTTACTTCAGCAGCAGCATTAACACCTGTTGCCATAACCATTGCCATTGTCAAAACCAAACACATTAATTTCTTCATTCTTCTTTACCTCCTATTACTTATCCTTTCGATTGCTTCCCCCATCATCCTCATTTGTTGCTTAGTTACCTAACTGTTTTGTAATCCATTCAAAAATATCTTGGAAAACATCTTGTCTGTCATTCTCATTCAGTATTTCATGCCTGTCATTTTCATAGAGTTTCATAGAAATATTCTGCATGCCCAATTTCTCAAATTGTGCATATACCTCTTTGACACCTTCTCCATAGCCTCCAACCGGATCTTCTGCTCCCGATACAAATAGCACAGGTAAATCTTTTGGCATCTTATCAAGATAGTCTTTTTTTCTTAAATTGTCAATCAGTTTTGCCATTGTATGAAAACCATTCAGCGTAAACGGAAAGCCGCATGCTTCATCTTCTATATACATATCGACAATCGCTTCGTCCTTTGAAAGCCAATCACTTTTGGTTCTTGGCTCCTTTATCCTACTGTTATAGTTCCCAAAAGCCATGGTGTCTATCATTTGTGAAGGATGCTTCCAACCACGGAACATTGCAATGATATTTGTTAATATCATTAAAACCTTAATCACAGCTGTCGGCATCGTTCCGGTACCCATAATAATTGCCCCGTCAATTCCTTTGCCGTATCGGCACAAGTAATTGCGGAAAATAAAGGAACCCATGCTGTGTCCCAGGATAAAATATGGTTTTCCGGGATTTTGTTCCTGAATTATTTTTTTTAATCTGTGTACATCCCTGACCACAACCGTTGCTGCATCTTTTTCACAAAAATATCCGAAATCAGCTTTATCTGTCGCGGATTTACCATGTCCCAAATGGTCATTTGCAACTACTAAAATACCTCTTTGCGCCAAGAAAGCAGCAAATTCATCATATCGTTCAATATGCTCTGCCATGCCATGTGTAATCTGAAATACACATAAAATATCATCCGTATCCGGTATCCATTTCATTGCACGTATTTTATGAATGGCGTCTCTGGATTCATAATAGAACTCTTCTTTTTTTACCATAACATCCCTTCTTTCCATATAGAACGAGGTGACATGCTGATACATGTCACCCCGATTATAGCATATGAACAAAAATATTCCTAGTCTTAGGTTTTTCCAATACTTTTTGTTTATTAACAAATTTCAGCTCCGGCAGGCATTTTCTTTTCCGGTGTCATCAGTGCAAGATTACCGTCAGCATCTTCGGCGCATAATAGCATTCCTTCTGATACAACACCTGCAAGTGTTGCCGGCTTCAGATTGACAAGTACCATGACCTTCTTTCCAACCATTTCTTCTGCCGTATAATGTTGCTTAATGCCGGATACAATCTGTTTTACCTGACTACCGATTTTGACCTTGGAACAAAGTAACTTCTTAGACTTCGGCACTTCTTCACAAGCAATGATTTCGCCTACCTGAAATTGCAGTTTTGCAAAATCATCATATGTGATTTCCGGCTTTGCTTCCAGATCAATCCCTTCTTCTTTGGAATCTGACACCTCTGTCATGTTTTCTGCAACTTCTGCCGGGTGCGATGCTGCCACCTTTTCCAATACCTCATTGACATCCAGACGTGCAAACAGTATCTCCGGTTTCTCCGTAACCTTTGTTCCTGATTCATATAATCCGTATTCGTCAAGCAATTCCCAATCACGTTCTGTTCCCATCAACTGTAATAATATTTTTTGTGCGGTTTCAGGCATAAATGCTGTTAATAAATTAGCCCCGATACAGATACTCTCTGTTAGATTGTAAAGTACCTCTGCAAGTCGATCTTTCTTTGCTTCATCCTTTGCAAGTACCCATGGCTCTGTCTCATCAATGTATTTGTTACATCTCTTAAACAACTGGAACAACTCTGTTAACGCATCTGCAACACGCAAGTCTTCCATTTTTGATTCCATACGTGCCTTTGTACCTGTCACAACTGCCTTCAAATCTTCATCAACCGCTTCTGTTACGCCGGTCTTAGTCACAATACCGTCAAAGTACTTATTGCTCATGGAAATGGTTCTGTTTACAAGATTACCAAGCGTATTGGCAAGGTCTGAATTAATTCTTTCTACAAGTAATTCCCATGAAATCACACCATCATTTTCAAACGGCATCTCATGTAATACGAAATAACGAACTGCATCAACACCAAACTGCTCTACAAGCTCGTCCGCATACAGTACATTGCCCTTAGATTTACTCATTTTACCGTCGCCCTGCAGTAACCACGGATGTCCAAATATCTGCTTCGGTAGCTCTTCTCCAAGTGCCATTAAGATAATCGGCCAATAAATCGTATGGAAACGAACAATGTCTTTGCCTATTAAATGCAGGTCTGCCGGCCATAGTGTCTTATATTGCTCTGTAGAGTTGCCATCTGCATCATA
>DATESB010000207.1:0-9693 GCA_035271065.1 Lachnospiraceae bacterium
AGAAACAAAAGAAGTGACTGAGAAAACAGCAGAGTTATTGAAGAAGGCAATTGAAGAGTTCAAAGCAGGCTTCTTAAAATAGTGTAGAAACAGTAAAAAGTAAAGGGCAGGTGATAGCATGGCCTCTATGAGAGATATAAAAAGGCGTAAGACCGGTATACAGAGTACGCAGCAGATTACCAAAGCCATGAAGCTTGTTTCTACCGTGAAACTGCAGAGGGCTAAGGCAAGAGCGGAACGTTCCAAGGCATACTTTAGTTGTATGTATCAGACGGTGTCCTCTATTTTGTCGAAATCAGAGAATATTATGCATCCCTATTTGGTTGCCGGTGAGTCTAAGAAGAAAGCGGTTATTGTGATTACTTCTAACAGAGGTCTGGCAGGCGGTTATAACTCAAATGTAGTGAAACTCATTACAAAGAGTGGGATGAAGCGTGAAGAGGTTGATATCTATTCGATTGGTAAGAAGGGCAGAGATTCCCTGAAGCGATATGGATATGAAATCAAAGAGGATTATCCGGATTTAATCAATGAACCGATTTATTCTGATGCACGTGCCATTAGTGATGCAGTATTGCAGGCTTTTGCAGATGGTGATGTCGGTGAGATATATCTGGCATATACTGCATTCAAGAATACGGTGACACATATTCCGACTTTGCTGAAGTTGTTACCGGTTGAAATTGAAAAACCTAAGACGGACAGCCAAAAGTCCGATGATGACAGGGCACCTATGAACTATGAGCCTTCGGAAGAGGAAACCCTTGATTTGATTATTCCGAAGTATGTGACCAGTCTTATCTATGGTGCATTGGTAGAATCAGTAGCAAGTGAAAATGGTGCTAGAATGCAGGCAATGGATTCTGCAACAAATAATGCGGATGAAATGATCAGCCATTTATCATTGATGTATAACAGAGCAAGACAAGGATCAATTACACAGGAACTGACAGAGATTATCGGTGGTTCCGAAGCAATATCTTAAAGAAAAGGAGTGAAGAAACAGAATGGCAGATAAGAACATAGGTAAAATCACTCAAATTATCGGTGCGGTACTGGATATTAAGTTTGCGGAAGGACACCTTCCCGAGATTAATGAAGCCATCAATATTACAAAGAATGATAATGGTTTATTGGTGGTTGAGGTATCACAGCATTTGGGGGATGACACCGTAAGATGTATCGCCATGGGACCGACCGACGGTTTGGTAAGAGGTATGGAAGCGGTAGCAACCGGTTCAGCAATTAGAGTACCTGTTGGAGAGAATACGTTGGGTCGTATGTTCAACGTACTCGGTCAACCCATAGATAATAAACCGGCTCCGGAGGGAGTTGAATACGAGCCTATTCACAGAAAGGCTCCGGCATTTGAGGAACAATCCACATCGACAGAATTGTTGGAAACAGGAATTAAAGTCGTTGACTTGCTTTGCCCTTATCAAAAGGGTGGTAAGATTGGATTATTCGGTGGTGCCGGTGTGGGAAAGACCGTATTAATTCAGGAGTTAATTCGTAACATTGCAACAGAGCATGGCGGATATTCTGTATTTACCGGTGTAGGCGAGAGAACCAGAGAAGGAAACGACCTGTATCATGAAATGATGGAATCGGGTGTTATCGATAAAACTACCATGGTGTTCGGACAGATGAATGAGCCACCCGGTGCCAGAATGCGTGTAGGTCTTTCAGGACTGACAATGGCAGAGTATTTCCGTGATAAAGGCGGTAAGGATGTATTGTTGTTCATTGATAATATCTTCCGTTTCACACAGGCAGGTTCTGAGGTTTCGGCATTGCTTGGGCGTATGCCTTCAGCGGTTGGTTATCAGCCGACATTGCAGACAGAAATGGGTGCTTTGCAGGAGCGTATTACTTCAACAAAGGATGGTTCCATTACTTCCGTACAGGCTGTATATGTACCGGCCGATGACTTGACAGACCCGGCTCCGGCAACAACATTTGCACATTTGGATGCAACTACTGTATTATCACGTTCTATTGTAGAACTTGGTATTTATCCGGCAGTTGATCCGTTGGAATCAACATCAAGAATTTTGGATCCTCGTATTGTTGGTGAGGAGCACTACAATGTAGCACGTGGTGTACAGGAAATTCTGCAGAGATATAAAGAATTACAGGATATCATCGCAATCTTAGGTATGGATGAACTTTCAGAAGAGGACAAACTGAGCGTATCCAGAGCCAGAAAGGTACAGAGATTCTTGTCACAGCCATTCTTCGTAGCCGGTCAGTTTACAGGATTGGAAGGCCGCTATGTATCAATTGCCGATACCATTCAGGGCTTTAAGGAAATTATCGAAGGTAAGCATGATGATGTACCGGAGAGTTATTTCTTAAATGCCGGCAGCATTGATGATGTACTTGCACGCTGTAATGAAGCTAAGGCTTAAAGGCTCGAGAGGTGAATCATGGCAGATGAAAGATTATTTAAAGTAGAGGTTATCGCACCTGACAGGGTATTCTATGAAGGTGAGGTCATAATGCTTGAGTTGTGCACGACCGAAGGAGAGATTGGTATCTATAAGAACCATGTTCCGACGACGGCTGTTGTTGCACCGGGAATTATGAGTTTACGTGAGTCGGATTCTTTGGAAAAGATTGCAGCGCTTCACGCAGGTTTTATTGAAATATTGCAGGATAAGGTTACGATACTTGCTGAGTCAGTAGAATGGCCGGATGAGATTGATTTGAACCGTGCCGAAGAAGCCAGAATCCGTGCTGAACGAAGACTGCAGGAGAAGGTAAGTGGAACAAATACTGCGCGTGCTGAAATGGCACTGCGCAGAGCAGCAATTCGTATTGAAGCAAAAAAGAAGTAAGAGGAATTGAATTTATAAAATACGACAGATATGGGTGGGAAATGACGTGCACAGAACCGTCTTCCGACCCATATTCTATATTATATTCAATATGAAACGGGGAATATAATATGAATAAAATTATGCCGTTCTATATGGCATATCCATTAGCAGCCTATTTTGAAGAACAGGAAGGTAAGGATAAGGATTTAGAATATATGAAATCACTTTATCCATATGCTGCCAAGAGAATTCAGAGGTTGATTGATGAGGAATTACAACTGAGGGATTACAAAACAAGTTCAATTTATGATGAATATCCGGATAGACTGATGCTTCGTATGTTGGTTAGAAGTATCTATGATAAAGCAAAGGATATCGAAAATATAGAGTATCTGTCTGATTTGGTTGAAGTGTTGCTCTATGAGGAATTAATCAGAAGACGTGCAAGAAATTTAAGTTGAGGTTTTTCCATAAAAACAGTACAATGTAGTCATGGCACTGAGTAGTGAGTTGCTTGGTGCCGGAAAACAAATAGATTTAAAGGATTATCAGATGAAAAGAACATTGCTTAAGATAGCGGTCAGTTTGCTTGTGTTTTTCATATCTGTGTTCGTCATCAGTAAAATCATGAACCAAGGTAATACTGATATGACAGCAACGATGAAGTCAGCAACCTTCCCACTTGTGTATATGGAAGTCAATAATCAGAATATCAATTGCCTGCATGGATACATCAATGACATAGAGGGCAATTATTTGCGTGACACAATTACGCCCTTGCAGGAGAGCAGAAGTCTGCCTATTAAAATCAAAACTTATGGTCCGACCATTCGAAAAATGACCTACGAAATCAGAAGTATGGATATGGAGCGACTGGTAGAAGATACTGAGGTAACAGACTACTCGCAGGAGGATGCAGAAGGTTATGTATCTGCAACGTTGTATTTAAAGGATTTGATTGAACCTGAGACAGAATATCTACTTGTTTTGAAACTGACTTCAGGAACAGGCCAGGAGATTAAATATTATACGCGCATTATTGATCCCGGTGAACTGTATCTGACGGAGAAACTTGACTTTGTAAATGAATTTCATGAAAAAACCTTTGACAGAGAAGTGGCTGACGATTTAACGACCTATTTGGAGCCAAATGAAGAGGGCGATAATTCCAGTTTCGGAAATGTTGATATTCATTCCAGTTTCTTTCAGGTAACATGGGGAGATTTGCAGCCGCGTGTCGTGACAACACCTGATCTCAAAATCATGGATATGGATGCGGAGTATGCAAGTATCATTATGACCTATCAGGTAGAGGTTGATGAAGACTTGTTTAATGTGCGTGAATTTTATCGTTTGCGACGTGGTACGGAACGTATGTATCTGTTGGAGTATGACAGGACAATGGATCAAATCTTCGATACCGGTACTACGATATTAACGAAAGACCAGTTATTGCTTGGTATATCAAGCACGCCACCGCAGTTAAAGGAAAATTTGGACGGCAGTGTACTCTGTTTTGTCAAAGAAAACGCTTTGTACAGTTATAATAATAAAACCGGTTATCTTGCGGAGTTATTCTCGTTTACCGATGAGGAGAATAATGATGAACGGACAAGGTATGACAATCATGGGATTAAGATATTGACTGTAGATGATGACGGCAATGTTGGCTTCTTGGTCTATGGTTATATGAACAGAGGTGACCATGAGGGCGAAGTGGGTGCTGCCGTATATTATTATGATAGCGCCATTAATTCAATTGAAGAAAGAATCTATATTCCTTACACAAAGTCCTATGAATTATTGAAGCAGGATATAGAATGCCTGTCATTTGTAAATGCAAAGAATGAGTTTTATTTGATGATGGATGTTACCATTTACTGTATTGATTTGGTTGAACAGACCTATGAAGAGGTAGTGACCGGATTAACTGAAAATCGTTTTGTGGTAGCGGATGATGAGAGTATTGTGGCATGGCAGATTGGAGACAATATCTATTCATCGGATACCATTATTCTGAATGACTTGAGACGTAATAAGATTACGGAGGTGACAACAGACAGTGGACAGACGGTTGTGCCGCTGGGATTTGTTGATGAAGATTTTATATACGGAATAGCGAGAAGAAGCGATATAGCAAGAGATAGTATGGGTAGAACGGTACTTCCGATGTATTCTGTATGTATACAGGATGCAGAAGGGAATATACTAAAAGAATACGAACAGCCAAATATTTTTGTTACCCAGATAGAAATCAACGATAATGTGATTAATCTGGAACGACTGCAGAAAAGTTCAGATACCGGTAATTATACGATTATTGCCAATGACCAGATTATGAATAATCTGCTTGAAACAAGTGGAAAGAATGTAATTAAAGAGGTTGTTACAGCGGAGCGTGAGACAATATTGCAGGTTACCCTGACAAGAGAGACCAGCTATAAACCCTCCAAACTTCTGACACCGAAGCAGGTGTTATATGAAGGCAACCATAGTTTGTATTTTGAAGATGATTCGGTGAAATTATCACGGTATTATGTATATGCGCATGGTGAGATTGCAGGCGTTTATTCTGAAGCCGCGGAAGCAATTATTGAGGCGGGAGAAGTCTCCGGGGTCGTTGTGGATGATCAATGTGCCTATGTATGGCAGAAGGGTAACAGAGCATCTTCCACCAGAATTGAAAGCATCGGGGAAGCAATGGTAACAGAAGAAAAGAATTCTCTTGCTGTTTGCTTGGATGCGATGTTAGCAAATGCAGAGGTCTTTAAAAACACCGAAACACTGTTGGCAGAGGGCAAGACAGCAATTGAAATATTAAATGAGAACATGGATGTACGTGTTTTGGAACTGACAGGCTGCTCTTTGGATGCTGTTCTCTATTATGTGAATAAAGGATACCCTGTTATGGTAACACTTGGTGGTGAAGAGTGTGTTCTGATTGTAGGATATGATGAAAAGAACACCATTCTGCTTAATCCGGCTGAAGGTACCATAGCCAAAATGGGGATGAATGACTCTAGAGAGTTGTTTGCGGAGTATGGTAATAAATATGTTACCTATATTAGATAATAGTATTATGACACATGTGTCATAAAGAAGAAAGGGAGTAAATAATCAATGGATGAGAGAATTAAGACGTTGGCACACAATCTGGTCAATTATTCTTGTAAAGTAAAAGAAGGGGACAAGGTATATATTCATTATATCGGTGAAGCGACGACAGACCTTGCCAGACAATTGATTAAAGAGGTATACAAGGCAGGCGGACAGGCATTTCCGCATTATACAAATCAGCAGGTACAGCGTGAGATGCTGCTTAATTGCAGTGAGGAGCAGTTGAAACTTATGGCTGAGGTGGATGCACTTGAGATGTCTAAGATGGATTGTTATATCGGAGTACGTGGTACCAACAATGTATCAGAATTATCGGATGTTCCTTCAGAAAAACTTTCGATGTACGAGCGACTCTATGCAACACCTGTGCATCATAAAATCAGGGTTCCAAAAACGCGTTGGGTTATACTGCGCTATCCAAACGAAGCCATGGCACAGCTGTCAGGGACAAGTACGGAGGACTTTGAGGATTTCTTTTTTAGAGTATGTAATTTAGATTACTCTAAAATGGATGAAGCGATGAAGAGTTTGGTTGCTTATATGAATCGAACCGACAAGGTGCATTTGGTCGGACCCGGTACAGATTTGACTTTTTCAATCAAGGATATTCCGGCAATTCCGTGTGCGGGCGAATTAAATATTCCGGACGGAGAAGTGTTTACGGCACCGGTTAAAGATTCGGTTAATGGAAAGATTACGTATAATACACCTTCACTTTATCAGGGATTTACTTATGAGAATGTTTCGCTGGTATTTGAAAATGGTAAAATTGTTGAAGCAACGGCAAATGATACTGAGAAAATTAATCAGGTATTTGATACGGATGAGGGGGCTCGGTATGTCGGGGAGTTCGCAATTGGGGTGAATCCTTATATTAAGAAGGCAATGAAAGATATTTTGTTTGATGAGAAGATTATGGGATCGATTCATTTTACACCGGGAATGTGCTATGATGAGGCTCCGAATGGGAATGAGTCGGCGATTCATTGGGATTTGGTTTGGATTCAGACGGAGGAATGTGGCGGCGGAGAAATCTATTTCGATGATGTGCTGGTTCGGAAGGATGGGATCTTTGTGGTGCCGGAATTGGAATGTCTTAATCCGGAGAATCTTATATAGTTTTCATACACTAACAAACAAATAGTTAGCGATAGGTTTGTTTCGATAGTAATATGTATAAGCACAATTGCGATAAGTCATTCTGAAATGATTATTTTATACAAATAAGTCATTTTAGAATGACTTATTTTTGAAAAATAGTCACGGGAAATGAAATTTTATTGATTTAATATGAATAAAAGAGTAAAATAAGAGTATAGATGGTTGCAGTAGTGTCTGCTGGAGTAGACAAGGGGAGTGAAGATGAAAAGGATTTTTGAAGAAGAGTTATTACGATGGAAGAATTTGAAAGCAAATAGAATGCCTTTCGTTCTAAATGGCGCCAGGCAGGTTGGAAAAACATATTTGCTGCAGGAGTTTGGCCAATCTTATTTCAAAAATACTATATATATAAATTTTGAAAGAATGCCTATTGTTGCAGAATATTTTGATGGTGATTTGAGCCCGGATCGAATTATTAAATTGTTGGAGGAGTATTTTTCCACAAAGATTGTGCCAGATGAATCTCTCCTAATATTTGATGAGATTCAAGCATGTGAAAGAGCACTTACTTCCTTGAAATATTTTCGCGAGGAAGCTCCGGAATATCATATTGCGGCAGCAGGAAGTTTGCTTGGAGCGGCAATTAATCGTGAAAAATATTCTTTTCCTGTTGGTAAAGTGATTATGAAAACACTTTATCCCCTGCGGTTTGATGAATTTCTTATGGCACTTGAGAAGGAATATTTGGTGACGCAGATTAGAGAACATTTTGCTACAATGGAAGAAATGCCGGAAAACACGCATAAGGAACTGAAAATGTTGTGGCAGAGATATCTTTTTGTGGGAGGAATGCCTGCAGCTGTCCGTAAATATAAGGAAGAAGGCTCTCTGATTAATGTGCCGGAAATGCAATTGATGATTATTGATACCTATACAGCAGATATGGCGAAGTATGCTTCTGACAGTGAGAGTACAAAAATTAGAAGTGCGTATCTTTCTCTTCCGGCACAACTGGCTAAGGAAAATAAAAAATTTCAATATAAACTTGTAAGAAAGGGAGCAACTGCCGGACTTTTTGGGGACTCTTTGGCATGGCTAAATATGGCAGGTGTGGCGATTGAATGCAACCGCGTGACCAGAGGGGAGATACCAATCAGCGTATTTCGGGATGTTTCCAGCTTTAAGATTTATATGTCAGATATAGGACTTTTGTCAGCCAGGGCAGGTATTATGCCGGATGCAATTGTCAGAAACCTGCTTTCTGATGTATATAAAGGAGCGTTAGCGGAGAATTATGTAGCACAAACTTTGAAGGCAAATGGCTATGAATTGTATTATTGGACATCGGATAGCCCGGTGGCAGAGGTAGACTTTGTGATTCAAAAAGAAGGAGTCATAATACCAATTGAAGTCAAATTCGATACAAATGTACATGCAAAAAGTCTGAATCACTATCGCAAAATGTATCACCCAGAGACAATACTGCGTATTTCCGGAAGGAATTTTGGAAAAGAAGATGGAGTATATGCGATTCCTTTATATGCAGCTTTTTGCATATAGTTCAGAATACGCATTGCGTAAAGGGGGGTATTGGTATTCCTTATAGAACAGTAACGGATTGGGAACTTGGTAATCGTAAACTTCCGGATTATGTGTTACGCATGATGACTTATCATGTGAAGATGGAAAAGTTGGATGCGTTGAGTGAAGGGAGAACCAAAGATAAGGGAGAAAATGCGCATGGGGAAAGAATTAGTATTATTTGAAGCCGGGGAACTTGTATTGGATGTTAAGGTTACACCGGATCAAGATACGGTGTGGTTGACACAAGAACAAATGTCACAGTTATTTGATACAGCACGTTCGTCAATAGCATATCATATCGGAAACATATTTAAAGAAGAGGAACTTGATAAAGGTACTTGTGTCGAAATTTTCGACAGAAGTGACAATGAAGCATCTAGACCTCCTGCATACTATAATTTAGATGTTATTATTTCGGTAGGTTATAGAGTGAAATCTAAAAGAGGAATAGAATTCCGTCGCTGGGCTAATTCAGTATTAAGAGATTACATATTAAAGGGTTATGCAGTGAATAATATTCGTATCAGTCAACTTAATGAGGTGGTACGGATTATGAAACGAACGGATAACAGACTGGATGCAAAACAGGTACTTAGCGTTGTGGAGCAATTCACAGTGGCTCTCGATATGTTAGATGACTATGATCATCAGAGAATTACAAAGCCAAAGGGAAACAACTCTACTTACATTTTGACATATGAAGAATGCAAGGATGTTATTGCTCATATGAAATTTGGTGCAGAAAGCGACTTATTTGGAAATGAAAAGGATGATTCTTTTGCAGGAAGTATAGGCTCGATTTATCAGACTTCGGTGGTATTGATGTATACCCGTCAGCGGAGGAAAAAGCAGCGAATTTGCTGTATTTTGTAACAAAGAATCATTCTTTTTCAGATGGAAATAAAAGAATAGCAGCTACGATGTTTCTATATTTTCTTGAGAAGAATGGTATGTTGATGAATGAAGGAAAGAAAATAATTGAGGATTACACGCTTGTTGCAATCACAATTATGATTGCAGAATCAAAACCAGAAGAGAAAGAAACGATGGTCAAGTTGGTTATGAATTT
>DATESB010000208.1:0-13745 GCA_035271065.1 Lachnospiraceae bacterium
AGATATACTATATTAATCAAGTAGAAAATTACGAAAGATAGTTTGAAATTGTGAATATTTCATTAGAATAGGAGTCACTTAATATGGATTATGAGAGAACCAAAAATATTCGTAATAGTGCCAGAGCACTATAGACACAAAATTATAACTGTGATAGACTTGAGTGACAAAGGATAAGGAGGATACTAATATGACGGATAGCGAAAAGTTAGATGTAATACTTGGCAAAATGGATTCGTTGGACAATAAGGTAGATATGTTGGACAATAAAGTAGATTCGTTGGGTAATAAAGTAAACTCTTTAGATAACAAGGTGGACTCCTTAGATAACAAAGTAGACTCTTTAGATAACAAAGTAGACTTTCTGGAATCTGAAGTGAAACAATTGAAAAGGCAAAATATAAAGTCTACCGCTGAGTTAAAAGCAATGGATAGTTTAATATTTGATGAGGTTGAGCGAGTGCACGAGATTTTGGAAAAGCACGTAAACGATACAAGTGTACATATGACTGTATTAGCATAGAGTTAGATTCAAGAATTGTTGACCTCTCCTAATTGGAGGGGTTTTACTATTATAAAAGGAGGCGATAGCCATCAATACGATTTTAATTGTAGAAGACGATACGACATTATGCGATGGGATTGCCATTGCACTTAAGAACGATATATACACAATAGAACAGGCTCATACAGTGGCGGAGGCGAAAAAGCAATTAACGAAAGGCAAGATAAATCTTGTTATATTAGACATTAATCTTCCGGACGGAAATGGCTTATCGCTACTTCAAGAGATTAAGAAATCCATGCAATTGCCGGTGATTATCCTGACTGCCAATGATATGGAAACAGATATTGTGACAGGTTTGGAACTGGGCGCAGATGATTACATCACAAAACCGTTCAGCCTTGCGGTTCTTAGGGCGCGTGTAAATACGCAATTGCGGAAAAATACAGAACATAATTTGGCAGTATTTAAAATAGAAGACTACGCATTTGATTTTGAACATATGGAGTTTTCCTATCAGAATAGGAATATTGAGTTGAGTAAGACGGAACAGAAATTGCTTCGCATCTTAGTTGAAAATAAGGGTCAGACTGTTACCAGAGAGAAGCTGGTTGATTATATCTGGACAGACGGCGCACAGTATGTAGATGAAAATGCACTATCGGTTACGGTCAAAAGACTTCGTGATAAACTAGAAGACAGTTCTTCGCAACATATCAAGACCGTATACGGAATTGGATATTCATGGATTGACCAAGTAGAGTAGAAGGAAAATTATGAGCAGACCGGATATGATTCTTATTATCATTACATGCCTTTCAATTTTCGGTGCAATTTTTGCGGTGTTATATAACCGTTATAAAACACGCAAGACAATGGAACGCATGAATTACATGCTGGATAAGGCTATCAATGGGGAATTTGATGAGACTCTTTTCAATGAGAGTCTTCTTTCTGCTGTAGAGACGAAATTGGCACATTATTTATCTGCATCAGAAGTGTCAGCTAAAAATCTGACTGGAGAAAAAGAGAAAATAAAAGAGTTGATTGCTGATATTTCGCATCAAACCAAAACACCGGTGGCGAATATCTTATTATACACACAACTTCTAGGAGAACAGAAATTACCGAAAGAAAGCATGGAATATGTGAAAGCGTTGGATGTACAGACCGAGAAACTGAATTTCTTGATTGGTTCACTTGTGAAAACATCACGTTTAGAAGCAGGTATTTTTGTGCTTCATCCCCAAAAAAATAATATCTTACCCATGCTTCAAAAGGTACAAGAGCAAATTCAGGCAAAAGCAGATCAGAAACGAATTAAAATTGAACTGGCCAATATAGAGATAGAAGCCTGCTTTGATGAAAAATGGACTGAGGAAGCCATTTACAATATTGTGGATAATGCGGTTAAATACACACCGGAAGGTGGAAGTATCACGATTTCTGCAGCAGTCTTTCATCTTTTTGCTAAAATCGATATTACAGATACCGGAATCGGAATAGATAAAGATGAACACTCAAGGATATTCGGGAGATTTTATCGTTCCGCAAAAGTGAGCGACATGCCGGGAGTGGGAATCGGATTATACCTTTCACGCCAGATTGTGTCAAATGAAGGCGGCTACATAAAGGTTGCATCAAAACCGGGAGCAGGTAGCACATTTTCAGTGTTTCTTCCCTGTGATAATCAATAGGAAATCTTACAAAACTGTTAGAATTTCTTTTCTGTCAGAAAGAATCTCGTAAGAATTATATGATAAAGTGTGTATTGTAGAGATGCAATACACACTTTTTTGCATAATTAAAAAGGAATGGAGAGAACAATGAATATACTGGAAACGAAGAATCTAAGAAAAATATATGGTGACGGTGAAACAGCCGTACATGCACTGGATGGTGTGAATATTTCCGTTGAAAAAGGAGAATTTCTTGCCATTGTAGGAACTTCCGGAAGTGGAAAAAGTACTTTATTACATATGCTTGGAGGTCTGGATCGGCCCACAGACGGTAGCGTAACGGTTGACGGAAAAGATATCTTTTCCCTGAAAAATGAGGAACTTACTATTTTCCGTCGCAGAAAAATCGGATTTGTTTTTCAAAATTATAACCTTGTGCCGGTTTTGAATGTCTATGAAAATATTGTACTTCCCATTCAGTTAGATGGAAATAAACCGGATGTAGATTATGTTAAACTGATTATTGATACATTAGGACTAACCACTAAATTGAATAATCTTCCGAATAATCTTTCCGGTGGACAGCAGCAGAGGGTGGCAATTGCACGTGCGCTTGCATCAAAGCCTGCTATCATTCTGGCAGATGAACCAACCGGTAATCTGGACAGTAAGACAAGTCAGGATGTATTAAGTTTGTTAAAAGTAACGAGCCAGAAATTTGCACAGACAATTGTTATGATTACCCACAATGAAGTGATTGCCCAACTGGCAGATAGAGTCATCCAGATTGAGGATGGAAAAATTGTAGGTGGTGGTCAGAATGATTAGAGTAAAAAACAGAAAAACAATCGCTAACATTTCAAAGAAAAGTTTAAAGGCAAATAAGACAAGGAATATCATTGCGATTCTTGCAATTGCGCTGACTACTATTTTGTTTACGGCTTTATTTACCATAGCGTTGACCATGGTAAAATCCTTTGAACAACAGACTTTTCGTCAGGTTGGCGGAGATGTGCACGGAACCTTCAAGGATGTTACGGAAGAAGAAATACAAGAACTGATACAGGACCCTATGATTAAAGATTATGGAGTCAGATGGATGCTTGGAATGCCATATGATATTCCATTTAATAAGGCGCATGTAGAAGTAAGTTATATGGATGAGAGTTGTGCGAAAGGATTTTTTTGCACACCGGAGAAAGGGAGACTGCCAAAGGAAAATACGGACGAGATTGCCTGTGATACCAGAATACTGAAACTTCTTGGTGTGGAGCCTGAAATAGGTGAGAAAATCACATTATCCTATTCTCTCGGATTTAATTCAGAAAGAAAAGTGGTGACAGATGAGTTCACATTATGCGGGTGGTGGACTTATGATGAGGCAAGTATGGCAAGTCATGCAATTGTACCAAGGTCGTATGCTGCAGAGGTTTTACAGGAATATGAATATGCGGATAGTGACAGTATTACCGGAAAATGGAGCCTGAATATTTATCTGAAAAACAGTAGCCATATTGAAAAAGATATGGAGACAATTCTTGATAATCATGGCTATCAAACGACTGACCCGCAAGGAGAAAACTATATTGCAACAGGTGTAAACTGGGCTTATATGGGAGCTCAATTATCCAATAATATGGACGCATCAACAATGTTAGCACTTGTGGCAATGTTACTATTAATTGTATTTACAGGATATTTGATTATCTATAATATCTTTCAGATATCAGTATCAAATGACATCAGATTTTATGGGTTATTAAAAACAATCGGAACAACGGCAAAACAAATTCAAACCATTATTTTGCATCAGGCACTATATTTATCAATTGTGGGGATACCCATTGGACTGATTTGCGGATATCTACTGGGCAATGTACTAACGCCGGTCATTATGTCAAATATGACTTATAAGCATACGGAAAAAACAATGAATCCGTGGATTTTTATTGGGGCAACACTATTTTCGTTAATTACTGTATTCATTTCATGCCGTAAGCCCGGGAAAGTAGCCGGTAAGGTTTCACCGGTAGAAGCGGTTAGATATACAGAAAATACAGGCATTAAGAAGACAATCAGAAAGAAAAAGGAAAAAGGTTCAAACTTGCTCTCCATGGCGTTTGCTAATTTATCTCGTAATAAAAAGAAGACAGTGTTGGTTGTGCTGTCGCTGTCGTTAGCAGTTGTTTTGTTGCAGATTACGGTTATTTTCACAAATGGGTTTGATATGGATAAGTATCTTCGCTATTGGGTTGTATCTGACTTTATCGTTGCAAATGCTGATTATTTTCAAACCGGGAGGCTGGGATTTTATGAAGACAGTGCGGTATCTGAAGAAACAATAGAAATAGTAGGGCAGAATTGTGAAATTACAGAAGCTGGCAGAATTTATGGAAATACCGGTTCGATACAAGAAGTGGTTACACCTGAATATTATAGAAAATTTTTAAAGGAACGATTTGGTTATAGTAAAGAAGCAACAGAACAGGCACTTGCACGTGAAGAACAGACTGAGGATGGAAATATTTACACCAGAGCACAATTTTACGGAATGGAGAAGTTTCCGTTAGACCAACTTAACGTTATTGAGGGAGACTTAGCCCCTTTATATGATCCGGAACAAAATGCAATTGCAGCAGTATACAATACCAATGATTATGATGAAGTGACAAATGATTATCAATGGGCAAAAGTAGGAGATGAGGTCAGAATACGATATGTGGATGAATGGGAGTATATTGATACTCGGACCGGAGAACCTGTTTTGGATTTAGAAAATGCAGAGGGGAGATATATACAGGGAAGAGTAGTAAAAAGCCATGAGGTAGTATATACTGTTGCTGCTTGCATTACCATGCGAACTTCAATGACTTACCGCTATTTTGGTGCGGATGAATTTATTTTGAATTCTGAGGTATTCAAACGAGACAGCAATTCCGCAAGTGTTTTAACTTATTTATTTGATACAGCAGAGGCAGATGTTGAATCAACAGAACAGTTTTTAAAGGACTATACACAGAATGTGGATGCAACTTTGGATTATGAATCCAAACAGGAATATGTGGATGAGTTTAACAGTCTTCGGAGCATGTTTCTGGTTTTGGGAGGAGCCTTAAGTTCTATTATAGGGTTTGTAGGAGTACTTAATTTCTTTAATGCAGTAATCACTTCTATTATGACAAGAAGAAGAGAATTTGCTATGTTAGAATCCATTGGTATGACTGGAAAGCAACTCAATATCATGTTAATCATGGAGGGTCTTCTATATGCAGTATTTGCCGCTGTTCTTTCTCTGGTATTGGGAATTTTGGGCGGACCGGTCATGAATAAGGCTATGAGTAGTATGTTTTGGTTCTTCAGCTATTGTTTTACACTTGTTCCGATTTTGATTGTGACTCCAATCTTTTTATTGTTGGGAATCATTATTCCGTCGGTGGCATATCATACAGCCTCTAAACAGACTGTTGTGGAACGATTACGAGAAGCAGAATGATAGTAAGAATTCAATAGATATACCCACAAAAAAGTGGGTAATTTACAAATATCTCTTCCGGTGGTAACGTATTATCAAAACGAACCGGGAGGACGATATAGTATGAGAGCATTATTAATTGTAGATATTCAAAAGGATTACTTTGAAGGTGGAAAAGGCGTTTTGTTTGAGCCGGAGAAGGCAGCTGCAAATGCAAAGAAGTTGATTGAATATTTTTGTCGGAAAAATGAACCGGTGATTTATATTCGTCATATCAGTACAGAAGACGGAGCGGTTTTGTTTTTACCGGGGTCGGAAGGAACAGAGATTTATCCGACAATTCAACCACTGGAAGAAGAAAAAGTATTTATCAAGCATGTGCCGGATAGTTTTATGGCAGAAGGTCTGACAGATTATTTGGAACAAATGAATATCAAAGAGTTGGCTGTTTGTGGTATGATGAGTCATATGTGCATTGATACGACTGTTCGCTCTGCAAAGGAAAAGGGATATAACGTGACCTTGTTGGAAGATGCCTGCACAACGATGGATTTGGAATGGCAGGGTAAACGTTATCCGGCAGAGACTGTACATCATATTTTTATGGCATCGCTGATCGGAACATTTGCAACTATTATGAAAACAGAGGAATTTGAATGAAAATAAGGAAAGACTATACATGCCCGTTAGAAATCGTGCATGATATTGTCAAAGGAAAGTGGAAGACCATTATTTTGTTTCAACTTGGACAGGGAGAGCGCTCTCTGTCCGAGTTGGAGCATGCAATTGACGGAATCTCGCAAAAGATGCTTTTGGAACAACTGAAGGAGTTGCAGGACTTTGGATTGGTTCAAAAGATTAAGTATGAAGGATATCCGTTGCGTGTGGGATACGTGCTGACGCAGGACCGTGGACAGAAAATGCTGCAGGCAGTACAGATTATGCAAAGTATTGGGATAGACTACCTTGAGGAAGTTAAAACTAACATTTCTCTTTGCACAAATGATAAATAGTTCTTTATTTATGCAAGGCACCTTGCACAAACGACGAAAATGTGGTAACTTGGGAATGCAGGGAGGAAATGAAAATGTATTTAAAAAGGGAAAGTTATTTGCAATTAATCAGACCTTACTATGAAATAGATATTATTAAAGTGATTACAGGTGTGCGACGTGCCGGAAAATCTATTTTGTTACAGACTATTAGGGATGAATTAATAGAAAATGGTGTTTTTGAAAATCATATTGTCTATATTAATCTTGAGGATATGGATTATGATTTTATTCAAAATGCATCTGATTTGAATCGAGAGATAAAAGACAGAATTGTTGACAAACAAAAATACTATTTGCTTTTAGATGAAATACAGCATGTAAAGGACTTTGAAAGGGCGTTGTCTTCATTTAGGGCGACAATGGATGTTTCTATTTTTGTGACAGGAAGTAATTCAACATTGCTTTCAGGTGAAATGGCTACTTTATTAACCGGTAGAACAGTGGAGTTTGAAATCTTACCATTTTCTTTTTATGAGGTTCAGTTATATTATGAACTTTGTCATAAAGAGTTTACGGAAGATATGATATATGACTATATTAAATGGGGCGGGTTTCCGTTACGCTTTAATCTACAGGATGAGTCGGCAACCAGACGTTATTTGCTGAATCTGTATGAAAGTATTCTTAATAAGGATATTGTTAAAAAGGGAATTGATAAAAAAACATTTCTTACTATATCATTATACATTCTATCAAATGCAGGAAAAGAATTTTCTGCAGAAAATATTATGAGTTACTATTTGAATCATAATCAGACAAGTATTTCCAGACGAACGATTTATAATTATATTGACAAGATGAAAAAGGCCTTTTTAGTTCATCCTGTAAGAAGGTATTATATCAGCGGAAAGGCATCTTTGAAGTCAAGAGAGAAGTATTATGCAATTGATATGGGATTTCGCATTATCAACACCAATACAGTTAGTTATGAAGACACATTTTTCTTGGAAAATGTTATTTATAATGAATTAATTGTTCAAGGATTTACTGTTTTTACAGGAAAAACATATAAAGGAGAAGTGGATTTTGTGGCAATCAAGAATGGTAAAAAATGTTTTATTCAGGTGTCATATCTCCTCGCATCGCCGGAAACCATTCAGAGAGAATTTGGAGCTTATAGTATGATTAAGGATGCATCTCCTAAATATGTTCTGTCTCTTGACAAATTTGATTTCAGCAGAGATGGTATTGTTCATATGAATATTGTTGACTTCCTGCTTCATAAAAAAGAATTACTATTAACATAGGAATTAAACACTAATTCCTGTTCGCGAAACAGTTCTTTCACATAAATTTGATACTCTGCCAAATGCTGAGTCTTTTTGATTTTCTTCATGTATTTTTCTGGATTTGTAAAGCTGAGACCTAGATATGGCCAGAGTTCCTTCATTTTATAGAGGGTATTTTGATCTCCGGACATGATACTGCAGTAACCTTCATAAATTTCATTGTGAAACTGTTGGAAAGTCTCTTTATCTGCAAGAGGTTCCTGCTTGATTTCTGCTACCAGATTTGGATACTTTAAAATGCCCCTGCCAAACATCATTCGATTGGTCTGAGGGTATTTTTTCGTAAACTGCAGAAATTTCTCCACGGAATCGATGTCACCATTATAACAAAGAGGTACTTTTATCGTTTCGTAAGCCTTTGTATAGGCTTCCATGTGAGGTGTATTCTTGTAAAAATCCTTCTGCAATCTTGGATGAATAATCAACTCTTCAAAGGGATACTTTTTATAAATAGCAAGTAACGGTTCCCATTCTTCTAAGTCACTGATTCCGATTCTTGTTTTAGCGGAAATCTTAACAGAGCTTTTTCCAAAAATTTCTGCAAGAAAAGCATCTAATTTCTCCGGAACAGACAGAAATCCGGCACCACGCTTTTTGGATACCACTGTGCCTGACGGACAGCCCAGATTTAAATTTACTTCATCATATCCCAAACTATTGATTTCTTCACTTACCTGCAAAAAAGCATCTGATTTGTTAGTCATAATTTGTGGAATGACTTTCATTCCCGGATTGTTCTCCGGTGACAAATCTCGGATTTCTTTTGCGCTTAACTTTGGATTCACAATAAACGGTGTGAAATAGCGGTCAATATTATGAAAATAATGCTCGTAAGCTCTGCGGTATATATAACTTGTAATGCCCTCTAAGGGCGCCATGTAAAATTCCATGTCTCGTTTCTCATTTCTCCATAATCAATACTAGTTTGCTTATCCAAGTAGGAATTTATATTTTGCAACGCTGTAAAGAGGAAGCAATGGAATGATAATAGGTGTTTTCTTTACATATGCTTGGTATTCCGGATCATTTCCATAGTTCTTATTCTGACGAATTTCCAACCTTCTTGCACCACCAAACATAATATAGACAATTGCCGGGAATGCTTCTGTGATAGTCATGATGTTCACGCTCCTTTTTTCATAAAAATATTCTATCATAAATGGTGGGATAGTTCTACTTTCGTTTGCTGTTATAAAAATGAAAATAATACCGATAAAATAATACCGATAAAATAATATAGTAATTAAGATAATACAAAGGAGAAAATAACATTCAATGAGTAAAGAAAAGAAAGACCGGCGTATTGATGCCCTGGCCTGGTATATTTTTGTAGGCGTAGTGGCAATATGTCTGGTGGTATGTGCAGCAAAAATGATTATGAATATAGAAGCTACGGCATCTCAGGAGGAATCGCTGAATGAAATTACATGCTTTCAAGATTTTGAGGCGAATGATTTTGATGGTAATGTAGTTGATGAATCTATTTTTGCTGATTACAAGTTAACGGTTATAAATTGTTGGGAAACCACATGTAGCCCATGCGTTGGGGAAATGCCGGATTTATATGCACTATCAGAAGAATATGAGAAGAAAGACGTACAAATTATCGGATTATGCGGAGATATTGTAGATGGTAAGGGAACGGTGGATGAAAGCCTTTATCAGGACGCGCAGGGTATTGTTGCATCTACCGGAGCTGCTTACAGACATTTGATACCATCTGAGGGTATTGTAAAAGATCTCTTGATGCATATAGTAGCGTTTCCAACGACGATTCTTGTGGACTCTACAGGTGAAGATATCTATTATGTTATGGGTGCAAAAAGTGCAGATGAGTGGAGACAACTTATTGATACGAAACTAGAAGAAATGGAATGAGGGTACATATGAAAGAGAAAACAAGGACAGCAATCGGAAGCGTTGTTTTGCTTTTAGCGATTGCAATGATAGGAATGGGCATTAGCCGTACAGAGCCGCAAACTGTACTGACAAAGGCAATTAATATTTGTATGGAGTGTATCGGAATTGGGTAAGCAAGTACATCGTTTACGTCACTGGTTCCAAGCGGCATGGTTTGCAGTGACAAATGGATATGCAAAGGGTTTTATAGAAGGAAAGATTTTCACCGGACATACAAAAGCGGTATGTGTGCCGGGATTAAATTGTTATTCTTGTCCGGGAGCAGTAGGCTCATGTCCGATTGGTTCTTTACAGGCAGTTTTGGACAGTAAAAATTTCACTTTTTCATGTTACATATTCGGATTTCTAATGGCATTTGGCGCATTGTTCGGAAGATTGATTTGTGGTTGGATGTGCCCGTTTGGCTTGGTGCAGGATTTGTTTTATAAAATTCCGATATTTAAGAAAATCAAAAACTTACCCGGACATCGGTTTTTGAAATGGTTGAAATATGTGATCTTAGTGCTGTTTGTTATCCTACTGCCATCTATTATAGTGAATGTGGCTGGCATGGGAAGCCCGTGGTTCTGTGAGTATATTTGTCCGAGCGGTACATTGCTTGGAGGAATTCCTTTGGTTATTATGAATGAAGGACTTCAACAGGCAGCAGGATTCCGATTTGCATGGAAAGTAATCTTACTGATTGCAATTTTGGTGTTGTCTGTCAAAGCGTTTAGACCGTTTTGCAAATATCTGTGTCCTTTGGGAGCTATTTTATGGATTATTTAATCCTATTTCCTTCTATCGTTTTAAGGTGGATGAATTGGCATGTATACAATGTGGCGCATGTCAGAATGCCTGCAAGATGGACATTAAGGTATGGGAACAACCTAATAATACAGAGTGTATTCGCTGCGGAGACTGTAAGGCGGCCTGCCCGAATCATGCAATTACTTCTACATGGGAGGAAGCCGGCAAAAAGTGTCTGGTTCATCAGAGAGAAGAGTCACAAGAGAGAAAACCTATGTTGATACGTATCATTGGCATTTTGGCGGTTGCAGTGTCGGTGTATTTCATCTCATTTGAGTGGCCGATGTTTGATTCCTGCTCTCTCTATATCAATTTAGAACCCGGTTATACTACGATTATGTCGATGTTATCATGGGGAGTCATCGTAACAGCTTCAGTTTTAGGTGTTGTTGCCGGACTATTTACCCTCATTTTTGCAAAAGATACTACGAAATACAGAGCAATGGAGCATCTTCGCAAAATGGTCGGTATTCTGGTACTGCTTGCATGTGTTATGAGCCTTATATCAGCAGATATTGTTTATACAATTATGATGATACTTGAAGTGGCAAAGTGGATTGCAGCCTTGATTGTATGGAATATATTATGGAACATATCCAAGAAGAAGGGGACTAAAGACCATGAATGAAAATAAAGATATGAAGAAACAACTTGGCAGGATGGGAACCGCTGTCTTGAGTTTTGATTTAATGATGATGGCAGTAACCATTATAGGCACCTTTGGTCTTCAACTTATGGCGGCGAAGGAATGGAAAAGCGGAGCGGAAGGCAGTGAAGCAATTGCCATGGTGCTTGCAGAGTCTTCACAAGTGGGAGGATATCTTCTAGGACTCTTGCTGGGATTTGTGATTATTTATATGTTCCGCAAAAAGCTTTTGTTTTCTCATGATTTGAAAGTCAGCAATCGGAAAATAACTTGGTCTGTGATTGCCATTGCGATTATTACGATGTTGGGTATACAAATGGTTTATTCATTGTTGGCAGAAGGAAGCGAGAGTATTTTTAATATCTTTGGATACACACTTCAGGATGAAATCGCGTCAGCTTCAGGGGAGAAAGAGAGCACGCTGATGTTTATTTATTCCGTTTTCTTGGGGCCGATTATGGAAGAAGTGGTATTTCGTGGTGCTGTTCTTAGGAGTCTTGAGAAATACGGCAAGATATTTGCCATCGTGACTTCGGCAATTTTATTTGGCTTATATCATGGAAACTTGCTACAGGGTCTGTTTGCCTTTACAGTTGGTGTAGCCTTTGCGTACATTGCCTTGGAATATTCTATTAAGTGGAGTATGGCACTACATATTTTCAATAATGGACTATCAGAAGTGATAGATTTCTGTGAAGAAAGTTTTGGCGAACATATTGTAGATGTTGCTACAAATTATATATTTGGGATAGCACTTGGATTGACAGTGATCATTATGTTTTTGAAGCGTAAAAAGATTGTTGCATATATCAAGAACAATCCGACTGAAAAAGGAGCCATTATTGGTACCTGTACAAGAATGAGTGTCATCATATTTACAGTATTGGGTGTTGCGATGTCAATTATCGGTATTCAGAAAATGTAGAGATACTCAAAAGATACGTAATAGTATAAGACTGAGGTTGCAATCTCCCCATAGCAATTGGTATGATATAATTTGTTTATATTATAATATATTGCGGGGGTTTAACATGGAAAGAGAAAAATTTGGTTCAAGATTAGGCTTTATTTTGATTTCGGCAGGCTGTGCCATTGGACTCGGAAATGTATGGAGATTTCCATATATTACGGGAAAGAATGGCGGAGCCGCTTTTATTTTGATTTATCTATTGTTTCTTGTTATTTTTGGTATTCCCATTATGTCGATGGAATTTGCTGTAGGACGAGCAAGCAAAATGAGCATTGCCAAAGGATTTGATGTGTTGGAGCCAAAAGGCACCAAATGGCATCTGATGAAGTATCTGGGTATTGCAGCAAATTATTTGTTAATGATGTTCTATACGGTGATTGCAGGGTGGATGCTTGCTTATCTCAAGAAGTTTATCTGCGGAGAGTTTGAACATGTCACGCCGGAACAGGTAAATGGTATCTTTGCTGAATTGCAGCAAAATCCGGTAAAAGAAATACTATTTATGACCATTATTATCGTAGTTGGTTTTGGAATCTGTGCACTTGGACTGCAAAAGGGTGTGGAGCGCATTACAAAAGTGATGATGGTGCTATTGTTTGCGGCTATGCTATTTCTGGTTGTCAGGGTGCTGTCGCTGGAAGGCGCGGCAGAAGGAATCCGTTATTATTTGGTTCCTGATTTTAAGAAAGTACAGGAAATCGGATTGCAGACGGTCATCATGGATGCATTGGGACAGGCATTCTTTACCTTGAGCATCGGTGTTGGCTCTATGCAGATATTCGGAAGCTATATCGGAAAAGAAAAAAGCTTGTTTGGAGAGTCTATAGTGATAGCATCTTTAGATACGTTGGTTGCAATTATGGCGGGCTTCATCATTATTCCGTCCTGTTTTGCCTTTGGAATTGATCCGGGAGCAGGACCTTCACTCATCTTCATTACACTGCCCAATGTATTTGAGGCAATGCCGTTCGGAAGAATATGGGGTGTTTGTTTCTTCTTATTTATGATGTTTGCGGCATTATCTACGGTTGTAGCTGTATTTGAAAATATTGTTTCTATGAATATGGAATTGACAGGGAAAAGCAGAAAGACCGTATGTCTCAGAAATATTGTATTGATGTTTGTGCTGGCACTTCCTTGTGCACTTGGATTTGGTGTACTCAGTTTCATTCAACCGTTTGGTGCAGGCACGGGAATTCTGGACTTAGAAGACTTTATCATGAGTAATAACTTCCAGCCAATCGGAGCGCTTGTTTTTGTCATTTTCTGTACTTGGAAATATGGATGGGGATGGGATAACTTTGAAAAAGAAGTGAATACCGGAAGCGGTTTCCGCCTGCCGAAATGGGCGAAGTTCTATTTAAAATTTATCGTTCCGCTCCTCATTATCTATATTTTAGTCAGTGGATATATTTTATTC
>DATESB010000209.1:0-5740 GCA_035271065.1 Lachnospiraceae bacterium
TGTATTCAGTAAAGGTGGAATATTTTATATAGAAAAATCTCTATATGCCGTATCACCCATAATATAATGTACCCCATAATATTCAAGTGTTTTGACGGCTCATTGGGACATTTCTAATCAATTTTTCTATATGTGCCGAATTAATATACCAAGTTTGTTTCGTATACCAAAATATCTAGCCTTATTACTTAATATACATAAAAATAACTTCCTTGTCACCCAATTCTACCGCTGGCGACAAGGAAGTCATCTTTTGGTTTTAAATTACTTTAATAACTCCACCACATAATTAACTCCAGGTGATAACTGTACTGTAAGAGCATGATTCTGTACCGGAATTGTAATATTTCTAATCATGTCACGGATTGCTGTGATGTTTCCGTTAAACCGTACCGTCACACTCTCGAAATAAGGCAAATCAGAACGAATAATCATCTTATTATTGTCATACAGGAACATCTGCACCCCTGCGGGGGCATCTAAGACTGCCGGAAGTTCCTTGGTAAACAGCACTCTGATCACCTGCAACACCTGATTCGGATAGTTGTACAAATCGCCCATATTGTCAGGAATGGTCAACACACTGACATGGCCTTCTCCATAACTGAAACGAAGTACAACGGGGAAGTTGTTGCCTGTTCCATATGCTGCCGCTAACTCCCATACATCATTGGTGAAATAGTCCAATTGGGGGATTAATACTGGCTTTTTACCTGTGTAACTGCCGCTGACGGAAAGACCATTATCCTTTGTATTGGCATATTCAGATACCATTGCTTTTCGTGTGGAATAGGTGATATTGGCAAACTCTTTGAATTTATCGCCCATTTTTCTGACAAATCCACTAGTTACAATGATATCGGAACCATTTAATAAACTCTTCTGCATCTTTGCGGCGATTTCCTGGTCATCTGCTGCACCTTCTGCCAAGAAAACCACATCGGCATTCTCGGGATAAATAATTTCCGGCTCAATCGGGACTCCGCACATGCCGAGATAATTATGAATATTATCTTCGCCTCTTCCATAACTCGGACGATAGGCTGCTGCTCCAATAGGCTCTCCCAATTCACCAAGATAAGCATCCACTTCTTCAAACATCTCACCCAGCGCTGCCGGGAATATACGATAATCAGGGTCATCAATCAAAGAGCCTAAGCAGAATAAGGTAGCTTCTTTTGCTTTCGCAAATAGAGTCAAATATCCCTGCTCTAAATAGGAGGTCAAATTATAAGTACATTCATAGGGGTCAAACCATCCACCCAAATTTCTGCTGGGCGCTGCCTTCTCCAAATAACGCATTACAAAATAACTCAAATACTTCGGCAAATGCTGCTGTGCATAATCCGGATTTCTTGTCTCTGTGCCTGTGTATATCGTATCGAAGATAGCCGGCTCTGTATGTAAGTCATAGCCTGTCTCTGAAAATGCTTCATACCACTGCGGGAACTTGATGATGACATTGACGTTTGGATTCACTTCTTTCGCTGTCTTCATAACAATGTCTTCTGATATCTGACGCATCTGCTCCAGACGAAATTCTGACCATGAACGATTTCCCTTTTGCTCAATGCAATCCTTGCAACGGCAATTGACAAAATAGAAATCATCAAAGATAAACTCATCAAATACTTCTGCATTTAATCTGACTGCATCTTCTAATATTTTGCGTCCTTCTTCGGTTGAATAGCATAATGAAACAAATCCTTCATTCTTATTGCTGTCATCGCAGGTCGTGATTCCTCCCGATGTAGCAATGCCCTTTCTCTCAAAATATTCTTTTACTTTCAACAGCTGCTCTTTTGAACACCATTCTTGAGCGCGATAGCATTCCAAATAGGCACGTCCAATCTTTACATTTCCGTATAAACGTTCAAATTTCCTGTCAAAGTCCTCAAAATCTGTAATTGTGTTAATGTTCATGACCGGACAATATACGCTGACATTAAAATTGTTATAGCTCATTTTGCTTCTGTTAATTTCCATGAAAAAACCCGCCTTTCATACATTCGTGTAGTGTTACTTTTGTAAGATAACGATAGCATGATAGCGGGTTTTATTCTATTATAGTTTCATGTATTTATGGTATAAATCTATTCTCTGTTTCATTTGCTTTAGATAAAAAATCCATCGCAATCTCCCTTTTCGCATGCATCAAAGAACTTTAACAAAACCTTTTCGCAATGCTTTTTTGCAACCATATAACTCTCAGCATGTGTTGCGCCCGCTACAATCTCAATATGCTTTGGTGCGGTACAAGCTTCATAGTTGGTACGACTCATTTCGGTCGGTACAAAATCATCGGCATCACCATGCACAAACAAAATCGGAACCTTGCTGTTTTTCACGGCTTCTGTTGCTGAAGCATCTCTCATAGAATAACCGTTTCTGATGTAATAGACCAGATTTGTAATCGGCAGCATCGGAAATGCCGGCACATGAAAGATATGTTTTGAAGCATATTTCATAATTTCCCATGGTGTAGTATAGCCGCAATCCGCTATAATGCCCTTTACATTCTCAGGCAAATCCAAACAGCTCGCCATTAGCACTGTTGCTGCTCCCATAGAAACGCCATCCAGATAAAACGGTGTTGTGCTGCCAAAACGATTGGTAAGGTATTGTAGCCAGCTGATGCAGTCGTAGCGTCCCATGACGCCAAAGCACATCTCTCCTTCACTCAATCCACAGCCTCGTTGGTCAACCATCAATACATTGCAGCCATTGGTGTGATAAAATCTTACTACCATAAGAAAGTCTTTCTTTCCACTCCCTCGAAATCCGTTCACACACACTATGGTACGCACTGCATTTTCACATGGAAAATAGTAACCAACCAGCTTCAAACCGTCTCTGCTCTTAACGGAAACCTGCTCTACATCCTGTGTTGCAAACCATTCCTTTTCTGCTTTAATTTCAGCCTCATAAGGCAGCATATTCTGATCGATTCTATCTTCATTTAACTTTGGTTTGACAAAAGCAAACCGATATAAATAGGCACAGCCTGCAGCTAAGGCCACAAAACCACCTACTGCCGCACCGGCTAATAACTTTTTCTTTTTACTCATAACTGTTCATCTGCCTTATTACAATGTCACCTTATCTAACTTCCAGATTTCATCAACATACTCTTGAATTGTTCTGTCAGATGTAAACTTGCCGGAACATGCTACATTTAAGATTGCACTTTTTGCCCATCCCTTTTCGTCTCTGTATGCTGCTTCAACCCTCTTCTGTGCTTCAGCATACGCCTTGAAATCCTTCAGGATAAAGTATGTATCTGCCTTTGAGGTACTCTGTGTATTGAGCAGAGAATTGTATAAATCTCTGAATAATTCAGGATCATTTGGTACATAAAAACCGTTAATCAACTGCATCAGTACCTTGCGGATATCCGGATCATTATTAAAGATGTCAATCGGATGATAACCGCCATGCACTTCATAGTTAATGACTTCATCAGAAGAGAGCCCGAAAATAAAGGCATTTTCTTCGCCGACTTCTTCCACAATCTCAACATTTGCACCATCCATAGTACCGATAGTAAGCGCTCCATTCAGCATAAATTTCATGTTACCTGTTCCGGATGCTTCCTTACTTGCCGTTGAAATCTGCTCAGACACATCTGCTGCCGCAAATATCATTTCGGCATTGGAAACTCTGTAATTTTCAATAAATACAACCTTTAACTTTCCGTTAATGGAAGCGTCATTATTAATGACATCTGCAACAGTTGTAATCAATTTAATGGTCAGTTTTGCAACCCTGTAGCCTGCTGCCGCTTTTGCACCAAAGATAAAAGTACGCGGATAGAACGGCATATCGGGATGCTCCTTAATCTCATTATATAAGTACATAACATGAAGTATATTCAATAACTGACGCTTATATTCATGCAATCTCTTCACCTGTACATCGAATATAGAGCGTGGATCAACTTCAACACCGTTATGCTCTAAAATGTATTTGGCAAGGCGAACCTTATTCTGATACTTGATATTCATGAACTCCTGCTGTGCCTTCGGATCGTCAGCAAATACCTCTAACTTCTTAATTGCTGCCAAATTTGTAATCCAGTCATCACCAACATGAGCTGTTACCCAATCTGCCAATAGTGGATTACCATGTAACAGGAATCTTCTCTGTGTAATACCGTTTGTCTTGTTATTGAATTTCTCCGGCATCATTTCATAGAAATCTTTTAATTCCTGGTTCTTTAAGATCTCGGTATGCAGTCTGGCAACACCGTTCACGGAAAAGCCTGCTACGATAGCCAAATGAGCCATCTTCACCTGTCCGTCAAATATAATTGCCATCTTGCGAACCTTTTCCTGATTGCCCGGATATTTTGCTTCAATCTGTGCAATAAATCTTCTGTTGATTTCCTCGATAATCTGATATATTCTCGGCAATAATCTGGAGAATAACTCAATCGGCCATTTTTCCAGTGCCTCAGACATAATGGTATGATTTGTATAAGCACAAGTCTTTGTGGTAATCGCCCATGCCTCATCCCATTCCAAATCGTAATCATCCATCAAAATTCTCATTAGTTCTGCAATCGCTACGGTCGGGTGAGTATCATTTAACTGGAATACCACCTTCTCATAGAAACGTCTGATGTCGTCATGGTTACGCATATACTTCGCAACTGCTTCCTGTACACTTGCTGAAATAAAGAAATACTGCTGTTTCAGACGCAGTTCTTTTCCTGCATAATGATTGTCATTCGGATAGAGAACTTCTACAATGTTCTTTGCTAAGTTTTCCTGTTCCACTGCCTTCTGATAATCACCTTTATCAAATGAATCCAGCTGGAAGCATTCTACCGGCTGTGCATCCCAGATACGAAGTGTATTTACAATACCGTTTCCATATCCGACAATCGGAAGGTCATACGGAATTGCCTGTACGGATTGATAATTCTCCTGTACAAAATGATTTCTGCCAAACTCGTCTGTATCTACACGGGTGTTTCCGCCAAACATAATTGTTTTGGCATATTCCGGACGACGCAGTTCAAACGGATTACCATCCTTCAACCAGTTATCCGGTGCTTCTACTTGATATCCGTCTCTGATCTTCTGCATAAACATTCCGTATTTATATCTGATTCCACAACCATATGCTGCATAGCCAAGTGTTGCAAGTGAATCCAAAAAGCATGCTGCAAGTCTTCCAAGACCACCGTTACCAAGTGCTGCATCCGGTTCCTGGTCCTCAACCATATTGATATCCAGTCCGAGTTCATCCAGTGCTTCTGCAACTTCTTTATATGCCTTTAAATTAATCAAATCATTCCCGAGGGCCCTGCCCATCAAAAATTCCATAGACAGATAATATACCGTCTTCGGATCCTGTTTCTCATATTCCTTCTGTGTGGTCAGCCATCTGTCAATAATCTGATCCTTGATTGCATATGCAACTGCCTGAAATATCTGCTGCTCATCCGCTTCCTCTAATGTCTTACGGTATAGCGTCCTGATATTATAGAGCACGCTTCTCTTGAATAACTCTTTGTCAAATCTGGGGGTTGCTGTTGCCTGCTTAAAAATCATATAATGACCTCCTGGGTTTTAATATTTTAGTTTAATAACTTAACAATCGGGTAGGAGGTAAATAATTAATTTATTTACCGTCCTCCCACACCACCGTGCGTACCGTTCGGTACACGGCGGTTCTTTAGTTTTCACAAACTACTAGATAATAGTCAAGTAGGGATGTATATCCCAGCTTGGCT
>DATESB010000210.1:0-6190 GCA_035271065.1 Lachnospiraceae bacterium
TACCAACTGAGCTAGAAGCGCTTAATATTGATGACGCAAAATGTATTATATTATATTGTTCCCACAAATGCAAGCATTTTTATGAGTATTTTTCATATTTTTGCGTATTTTTGGGTGAAAACAGGAAAGAGGAACAGAAATGATATTTGAAAGTCATGCACATTATGATGATGAGGCCTTTGATCAGGACAGAAATGAACTGCTTGCGCAGATACCGGAGAACGGTATCGCCTATGTGGTAAATATCAGCGCAAGTCTGGAAACCTGCAGAAAAGTACTCAAATTAATTGAACAATATCCTTATTTATATGGTACCCTCGGTGTACATCCAAATGATGTGCTTGAACTGAATGAAGAGGGAATGGAATGGTTGGAGAAAAAGAGTGCTTCCGAAAAGATTGTCGCAATTGGTGAGATAGGCCTGGATTATCATTATGATGAACCCAGTAAAGAAATACAGAAAAAATGGTTCATTCGGCAACTTGACCTGGCACGAAAGGTACAACTTCCTATTATTATTCACAGCCGTGAAGCTGCACAGGATACTTTGGATATCATGAAAGCAGAAAAAGCCGGAGATATCGGTGGTGTTGTTCATTGCTTTTCCTATGGTATCGAAATGGCAAGAGAATATCTTTCCATGGGCTTCTACATTGGTGTCGGCGGTGTGATTACTTTTAAAAATGCCAAAAAACTTCGCGAAGTGGTGGAATATGCCCCTTTAGATAGGATACTCCTAGAAACCGATTGCCCCTATCTGGCACCGGAGCCTTACCGCGGGAAACGAAATTCCTCGCTTAATCTTCCCTATGTTGTGGAAGAAATTGCACGTATCAAAAACATTAGTCGTGAAGAAGTGGAAGCAGTCACTCTGGAAAATGCGAAAAAGATGTATCGTATTCAATAAAAAGTTTGAAATCAGATAAAAGGAGATTCAATGGCAACTCTCGGAAACCCAAGTATAACAGCAGAAATTATACAGAAACATAACTTTGTTTTTCAGAAGAAATTTGGTCAGAATTTTCTGATTGACGGAAATGTCCTTGATAAGATTATATCCGCCGCAGAAATCACAAAGGAAGACCTTGTAATCGAAATCGGTCCCGGCATCGGAACAATGACACAGTATTTGTGTGAAAACGCAAGAGAAGTCATCGCTGTAGAAATTGATAGAGCATTGATACCTATTTTAGAGGAAACTTTGCAGGAATATAACAACGTTTCTATTATGAATGAAGATATCCTAAAGGTAGATATCAATTCTATTGTAGCAGAAAAGAATAATGGAAAACCAATCAAGGTTGTTGCAAATCTTCCTTATTATATTACCACTCCGATTATCATGGGATTATTTGAAGCGCATGTTCCGATGAAAAGCATTACCGTAATGGTACAAAAGGAAGTTGCAGACCGTATGCAGGTTGGTCCGGGAACAAAGGACTATGGTGCGCTTTCCTTGGCAGTACAATATTATGCCAGCCCTTGTATTGTGGCAAATGTTCCGCCGAATTGTTTTATTCCGCGACCAAAAGTTGGTTCTGCGGTTATCAGATTGACCAAGTATGATACTCCTCCGGTTCAGGTACAAGACGAAAAGTTAATGTTTGCATTGATACGTGCTTCTTTTAATCAGAGGAGAAAAACGTTACTTAATAGTATTCATAATGCTTCTCATCTACAGTTATCAAAAGATCAGGTGCTTGCAGCCGTTCGAGAAATGGGACTTCCGGATACGGTTCGTGGCGAAGCCCTGACGTTGGAGCAGTTTGCGGAGCTGAGTAATCTGTTGGGTTGATACTTGATTTGATATTTGATTTGTATTTTAGGGCTTGAAATTTCTTTGATTTATGATATACTAGGACTGTTCGCAATGCAAATCTGTTGTCAGTTTGCAAGCAAACTAACTCTATTGCGAACTTGTTCACAAATTCACAATGACGGCGTGTGGCTCAGCTTGGTAGAGCGCTACGTTCGGGACGTAGAGGCCGCAAGTTCAAATCTTGTCACGCCGACTATAATGAAAACTCCGGAATATTCCTTTCCGGAGTTTTTGATTGTTAAGAACTATTCTACAGGTGTCAAAGCATTTGTTTCTTAAGTGCAATGGAGAAATTGCGCCCGACGATAACTGATTTTCTTCGAATGACTATTTGAGAGATACCTTCTTTTCGTGAAATACTGAATACCTTCTCCAACACCTGTAGATGAATGAGACTTATTTCATAAGCCTTTCTTATCGTACCATCTTTTTCTCTTCTCTCGTCTTTTTTGAACTTTTCCATGATTTAAATAAAACTATTTCTGTCCATATTAACATAATATTACTTTTCATTTACCAAAATAGTACTTGTTATGTACTTTCTTTCTTCTATCTTCACTGATTGGTATGATTGCTCCGTTTCTCATTTCCATCTGCTCATAATGGTAAGCCCTAATATGCTTATAATTTACAAGAAAAGATTGATGTGTCCTAATAAATCGCATGGATAACGTATGTACATATTGTTCTACATTTTTCATGGTGTCATAAAATACATACTCCTCGCCGCTGGTAGTAAAAAGAGTCACCCTCGTCTTGTCACTTTGAAAATACAGAATATTCTTCAGCAATATCTGGTAATTCCTTTGCTTAATGCTAAAAGAAAATTTGTCTTTGCTCTGCATCAAATATGCGCATGTTTCTGCAAATACCTGATGAAAATATTCCTTGCTAATCGGCTTTTTCAAATAGGAAAACGGATGTACACTATATGCCTCATACGCATGTTCCTCTGAATTCGCAATAAAGATAATTTCGCATAATATATCTGTCTCCGCTATTGCTTTTGCATATTCCGTTCCTTTGCAGTGATTGATTTCAAATTCCAAAAAGACAACATCATACCTACACCGTTCCTCCATGTCCCATATTAGTTCTTCTGCACTATTGTAACAAGTCGTTTCAATACTACATGCTTCCTGCTTCCCATCCGTTTCGATCCAGTTTGTTAGTTCTCTCACAACATCCTGATTTCTGTCGCAGACTGCTATCTTAAACAATTTTATCCACCCCCTCATATGTATGTATCCCTCAACCGTTTTATTGTATTACATAATTTGCCTTAACTGGGGCTTCTACACATATCATTGGTATTCTTTTTTACGACACCACTTTAGCCGATATGGAAGATTTGAACATATTTAAGATTTTATTTATTGTTTTTTATTGAGAAACAAGTATAATGGACTAGTATGAAACAACGTACACCATATTCTATTTTTATCAAAGAAACGAGGTAATGACTATGAAACATAAATTTTCCGTATCCATTCCTGCAATCATTTTATACTCTGTACTATTGATTGCGGTAATGATAGGTGCTTTCTATACAGTAAATCAATTATTGAAAAAAAGTGAAGGTACAAACGTAACCACAAATGAAACTCCTGTCAACGATGCTGTTTCCGATCAAAGTGCTGAACTAGACACCGTATCTGATGAAACACTTCCTACACAACCTGCACAGACGGTTGAAGAACCCCTCGCAGAAGAACCTCTTCCAGAGAATTTGATCGATCTTACCGCAATTGTTTCCGCTGAAGAATATACGATTAATTATGCAACCGAACATTTTAGTCCAAAGACACGTGATCCCAAGCTTGCTTGGAACGATACGGTATTCTCACGCATAGAAAATACCAAAAATCCAGCCGAAGCAATCGTTAATACCTACTCATTAACCAGAAAGTGGGCAAAACGAGAAGACGGTAATTTAATGGAATTTGAAGTATATACAAATCCGTCTACCAAGAAAATTGAAAAGATAACTGCAATTGAACATTGCGGAGATTTTCAGGAAATTATCGAATATTACTATGATAATGGCAAGATTAATTATATTGCACAACGTCGAAACATCATTGAACAGCCTGTCAATATCACTTCGGCAGATGTAACAGGACGATATTATTTTAATGATGACCGCATGGTCAAGTACTCTGCTGTAGAGGACGGAATTGCCTATGAATATCTGGCAGCCAATCTGAACAAATACAGTGATGGCGCAAAGAGTCAGTATGATTATCTTGAAAAAACAATGATTAACTGGTCCTACATTACATTGAATGCTGTACCTGCATTGGTGGAAACCGAGAAAATAGAAGGCTATGTATTGGATGTCTTTAATTCAGCAATGGCTGATAACGAAGTACTTCTTATTTCCGAAACCACCGGAAATGTTGTTATGAAGACTACCACAGACGGAAATGGGCTATATTCCTTTATCGTTCCTATCAACAATGATGATACCTATATCATTCGTGCCAGAAGACAAACTTTGAATGATGTCAATATCTATGGCGTCACTGCGATATCCGGCTCCTCCACATACTACGCAAAGACCATTTATCTGCCCTATACGACAAATGTTGAAACCTACAATATGAATATTTCACTGTTGGATGCTACAAAGAACGGTCCTCTGGCTGATGCGTCATTGACCATTCGTGAAGGTCTGGATTGTAAGTCCGGCTCTGCTGTCGCAACTGTAAATTCCAATGGAGCAGGTGTTGCCAATGCAACATTGTTAGCAGGTTCCTACACCGGTGAAATTAAGAAAAACGGTTACGAAACATCTTACTTCCCGATTATCGTAAAAATGGATCATACCGCAGTATACGGTTATACTGTTCCGGAATTAAGCGATGGTACTTATCAAGTGGTTACTTCTTGGGATACGCCAAATTTGGATTTGGATGCTTTGCTCTTTACTGCAGATATTCCGAATACAAAGCGATCTGCATCTGATATGCAGAGTGGTCCTGCGGTTGAGTCAGTTGCATTTGAAAATGGGGCTGTCGGAACCTTCCGCTACTTCTTATCGGATTATACGAACAGCATAGCAGGTGATGCCATGAATTACTCATTTTCTTCTTCCAATGCTTTGATTACGGTATTCAGTTCAGACGGTTATCTGACTTCCTATTCTGTACCTGCCGGACACGGAGGTGTTCTGTGGGATGTATTTACACTTCGTAACGGACAACTATTAACACGCGGTACTTATTACACACTGATAGAACCCGATTCCTATTGGACTAGCAAATAAATACACATTCACAAAATATACAAGAAGCAGCCTTTAAACGGGCTGCTTCTCTTTATTTTCTCTACTACCTTTGTTCTCTTTATTCCTCTTAATCACCTTAAGCCTTGTAAATTCTTCACGTTCCTTTTCCTCTAACGCCGCCTGTATATTAACACACAATTCGGAATAAGTCGGTATCGTGATATTTTCCAATGCATTGGCTCTTTTCTGTGTCTTCTTGATATTTGCTGCAAGTCGATATGCGGAATTCTCAACCGTAGACAATCGAACCGTCAATCTCTTCACCTTATCAAACGCCATTCGCACCTCATCCAAAGAATCCCTCGTACTATAAAATGCAAAAGTCGGTTTCAAATCCTCTTCTTCCATTTGCGCCAACGGAATTTCTGTACCCATAACACTTCTGGTCTTAATGGTAATCGACTCTTCCACGGGCATTGCCTCTGCAATCTCCTGCACATAATTAATTCCTAACTCAATGTTAGCTTCCTGTAACGCCTTATATGCCTGTGTAAATGTCACATCAATCTCCGACTGGATATTTTTCGCCTCATCAATCAGCGCAGTCAGCTCAGAAATCAGGATATTACGTTTTTTATCCATCAATTCATAGCCCTGCTTTGCTAACTTCAGGGAGTTTTTCGTTATGATTAAGTTACCCTTTGTCGGAAATGTGTTTAAATTCATTCCACGGTCTCCTTGTAATGTGTTGCAAGTATCTTCGTATCAATACGGTCAAGTTCTTCTTTCGGTAACATACCAAGCAACTTCCATGCCAAATCAAGTGTCTGAATAATATCACGATTATCTACCGTACCCTGCCCGATAAATTCCGCTTCAAATGCCTTGCCGAATACAATATATCTTTGATCAATCGGTGACAATTCATCCTCACCGATAACAGATGCCAGTGCTCTTGCATCTCCTACTTTTGCATAAGATGCATACAACTGATTGGCAACATCCTGATGATCCTCTCTTGTAAAACCTTCACCGATACCGTCCTTCATCAAACGTGACAACGACGGCAATACAGAGATAGGCGGATAAATTCCCTGCCCGTGCAATGAACGGTCCAATACAATCTGTCCTTCTGTAATATA
>DATESB010000211.1:0-4536 GCA_035271065.1 Lachnospiraceae bacterium
CTTGGTTTTCAAACCATAAAAAAATTCTCTTTCTTCAAAAAGAACGAACGAGAATATGCCATCTACCAGTACTTGATTGGAGCCCTCATCAATCATTCCGTCAGAAAAGCCGACAAAGTCATCGTCCAGACCGACTGGATGAAAGAAGCAGTAGCTGGGAAAGCACACGTTTCACCAACTAAAATAGCCAAAATCCTACCGGATGTTGAGAATTTGAATCAGTACAAGCGTCCCGGAGTGCGCAAACCCAACCAATTTTTCTTTCCCTCCGGTGTAATGATTTACAAGAATCATGAATGCATTCTGAAAGCCTGCAACATTCTAAATCAAAAAGGAATTACAGACTTCAATGTGCTATTTACTTTAGATTCGACAGAAAGTGTAACAAACTATCGTTACAATAACCAATACAGCAACATAACCTGTGATGGCCGTTTAACCAAAGAACAAGTACTGGAAGCATACAACGAAAGAACGCTTATCTTCCCGTCCTACATCGAAACGTTCGGCTATCCCCCCGCAGAAGCCCGTCAGCTAGAAGCTCCCATCCTAGCCTCCGACACCCCCTTCTGCCGCGAAGTCCTAACAGACTACCCGCAGGTTAACTATTTTGATCCATTTTCACCCGAAGAATTAGCAACTTTGATGGAACAAGCCATAAATGAAATGCTACCCACCGCTACCGTGGCAGATAATACCAATCATAGCACTACCGATTCAAAGAAAAATAAATCCCCACGAGACAGTTGGGGAGAAGTCTTAAAAGAACTACTATAAAGGAGCAATACAATGACCTTCGCTAACATAAAGAAGCTGAATTTATCTGAATATTACTACATCTTTGTCATGATTGGCTATGTCCTAACCTTAGTTACCGACAAAATGCGTCCCGGCATCTTTGCAACGATATTACTCCTATGTGTAGCCTTAGAACTACTCCTAAAGCGACGTATATCCGTTAACACAACGATAGATTATTTGGTAATCGCTTACTTCATTTACAACCTATTGTCCATCATATGGCTAATGGACAGTGGTCTGCCCGCAACCATCTACTTTGAAGAATTTGTTTGCTCTGTCCTTCCGATTCTATTCTACATGGTAGGAAAAACGGCAGCCGAGCGAACTCCTAATTTTTATCGTCTTTTCATACTGGCAGTTGTTTTCATATGCACAGTAGGTTTGATTCTTTATATTACAGCTCCAAAGTTCTACATTGATTACTTATTTGAACTGCAATTTATATCCGACACCGATGCAAGTACCATGCGAATCCGTATGATATCTGTTATCGGAAGCACTGTACTAGGCTACCTTGCGGTATGTGGAATGTTAGCCAGTGCCTATTTTATAAGAGACGAAAAGAAGAAAACGGCAAGCATCATTTTCTTTTTTCTAAATATGTTCTTTGCATTTATGAGCAATCAACGCTCCGCAATGGTAGTAGCAATTTTAGTGTTTGTGTACATGAATTACCTCATATTCTTTGTTTTTAAAATGATGAAGAAAAAGTATCTGCTGATGGAACTGGGAGCAATGTTGTTAGCATTTATTGCACTATGTGTTGTTTACATGGGTGCCGTGATGAAGATTTACTACAGACTTGTGTCTTTACCGGGCGCAATCGGACAAAGAAGCGAGCAATGGGTGGTAGCAATGAATACACTTCACAGCACTTGGCTTGGAAATGGACTGGGCGCCAACGGACATAAAGCAATTGGATATGAAGGCGCAAATGTGATTGCAGACGGCGGTTTGGTAAAACTGTTTTGTGAAGAAGGCGTTGTCGGTTTTTCAATTCTGTTGTTTATCCTGCTGTTGGCATACCGCAAGGGCATTCAGGAATTAGAACAATATTACGTAGAAATCGGAATTATTTCAATTGCATTATTGCAATCAATTGGCTCGAATATATTGGCATTTCAACTTGCAACACCTATCTTTTGGTTTGCAATCGGACGCATTGCAAGCGGTATGATGAAAAAGGATACAAGTGAGGTGCGCACATGAAGGTAATCAGTATGTATCTGCCCCAGTATCACACCTTTCCGGAAAATGATGAATGGTGGGGAGAGGGCTATACGGAATGGGTAGCCGTGAAAAGAGGTAAACCCTTATACAAAGGACATATACAGCCCAGAATACCACTTGATAACCGTTATTACGATTTGGTAAATGAAGGCGTAGAAACGTGGAAGTGGCAGGCTGAACTTGCAAAACAATACGGAGTCTACGGCTTCTGTATCTATCAGTATTGGTTCAAAGGCAGACAGTTGATGGAAAAGCCAATGGAACTGCTGCTTGCGCATCCTGAAATAGATTTGCATTACAGCATTTGCTGGGCAAATGAATCTTGGACACGTACTTGGTATGATTTAGAAGAAGAAGTATTGATGCAACAGGAATATGGAACGAAGGCTGATTGGAGAAAACATTTTGAATATCTGCTTCCGTTTTTTAAGGATACGCGATATATGAAAATAGACGGTAAGCCTATTTTGCACATTTACAGAACGGCCGATATTGAATGTCTTGATGAGATGTTGTCTTGTTTTAGACAGTGGGCGATTGAGGAAGGCTTTGCCGGTGTTTATATTGTTTCGGCAAAGACAGCTGCAGAACAAGATACCAGAAATGAATTGATAGACGGATACTACTATTTTGAGCCGGGTTATACTTTGAAGCATGATTTTAATGCTTATCAGAAACTGTACTACAACGCATCCGTATTTATTAAATCAAGATTAAATAAATTCAAAAAAGAGAAAGTTCTGGAGCGAAGTATTCCGGCAGACTGGATTTTGAACAAAATTGCAGCGCGTGACTATTCCGCCGAGAATGAATTTCCGGGATTAATTCCGGATTGGGATAACACACCACGGCGTAGTTACAAGGGATTGGTTTATCGAGGCACTTCTCCGGAGAAGTTTCAAGAATGTCTGCGTATCATTAAACAGAAAATAGAACATAAAAAGTTAAATCATGTTTATATAAATGCGTGGAATGAATGGGGAGAGGGAGCAATGCTGGAACCGGATGAAAACAGGCGATATGAATATCTGGAAGCAATCAAGAAAGTTTTGACATAGGAGTAAGTCAATGGAACAACCGAAGATTAGTGTCATAGTAGCTGCATATAAGGTGGAAAGATTTTTAGCACAATGTCTGGAATCAATCATTCATCAGAGTTATCAAAACCTTGAAATTATTCTGGTATTGGGTACAGGTGACACAGCATGTGAAGAAATCGGAGTAGCATATGCCCAAAAGGATTCCAGAATTATTTTGCGCTTGGAGCCATCAAGAGGTGTTGCGGTTGCAAGAAATCTTGGCTTGAGTGCGGTGACAGGTGACTATATTGGATTTGTTGATGGCGATGACTGGATTGATGCTGATATGTTTGAAGTTATGATGAATGCAATGAAGCGTCATGCTGCTGATATATCGGTTGTCGGTAAATATAATGCATATCCAAGTGGCAACGAAGGGACAAACGAAAATACAGAATATGTTCTGAACGGACAGGAAGCGTTTGAACAGATACTATATCAAAAAGGTTTCTTTCTGCACCTATGGGACAAGTTGTACAAGAAAGAAGTGTTTGACGGAATTCGGTTTCCGGAAGGAGAACGTGTAGAAGATCGAAAGATTGGCTATCAACTTCTGGATAGGGCCGGTACAATTGTATATAATACCGCATCAAAATATTATTTTAGGGTCAGCGAAGACAGCGGTTCAAGAGTGGCTGATAATCTCGTGCTTTCTCTGAAAAATGATTATGAGATGTGTGATTACATTGTTGCAAAATACCCGCAACTGCAAGAAGCAGCAGAGTATTTCCTGGTATATGAGAATATGAGTGTTTTGCAAAATAATATCTTATTTAATACCTATGACAAGAAGAAGGATCAAAAGTATTTAGATTATGTGCGTGCACATGCCACAAGCGTTCGCAAGAATGTGCGGGTATCAAAAAGTGTTAAAGTCAAGATGTTACTGTGTATATGGTTTCCGCGGCTGTTTGCCAAAGTGACGATAGCAAGAAGAGAACGTTTCTTAAAACAGCATGGTTCTTATCAGACGGGAACAGATTGGACAAGTACTTTTCAACAGCAGGAAAAGAGGAACTGATTGATGCAGATCAACCATCTAAAAGGAAAAAGAATATTGTTTGTATGTCGTGAGACTTATTCAATGCCACTATGGTTTCTTGCAGAGGAACTAAAGAGTGATAACGAGGTTGCGGCATTTTTTATCATGTCTACGGAATGTAGCTATAACAAGTGTTATTATAATCAGAATTCTTACTACAAGTTTAAGGAAGAACTGCCGGATGTAAAGTTATATGATGTAAAGGATATATGTGAAACCTATACGGCAGGACTTCATTCAGATAAGTCACCTGTAGATATGAAATATCTGGAACAGATAGAGGCAGAATATACTCATTTTAAGAATTTGAACCTGCAACTTATGAGTTCTCAGGAGAATACAAAACATTATCATTTCAGATATTATTGGTCTGTTACGAATTTT
>DATESB010000212.1:0-9878 GCA_035271065.1 Lachnospiraceae bacterium
TTCTATTCGCTAAAAGGAAGTATTCCGTTTACGTATGTGTTGGATGTTCCGGGAATGAATACAAACTGCACGTATACCTTTCATGCAGATATTGAGCAATTTACAGTCAGCATGGTAGACAGTGAAGAACTGGAGATTAAGGCAGTGCTCAATATGCAGATTATGGTATTTCAAAATCTGGAAGAAACTATTATCAAAGACATTAAGATTGAAGAACTGGACATGGAGAAGTTGGGAGCACTACCGGGAATTGTAGGATATATTGCAAAAGAAGGTGACAGCTTGTGGAAAATAGGTAAAAAGTATTATGTTCCGATTGCTCAAATTAAAGAGACAAGTGAATTGACATCTGATGAGATACGTGCAGGAGATAAACTTTTGATTGTAAAAACAATCGAGAGCCTATAGTTTGAAAACACTTGAAAAGGCCCGCCATTTGATTTCTTCAAATGACGGACCTTTTAGAACTAAATATCTAAATTATACTTGGGACTCTTCTGCCCATGCATCAAACTTTTTCATTACGGCATCATAGGTGTCGGATGAAATACTCGGTAAGTCTTTTCCCCATGCACCGGTAGCCTGTTTGAAACCTTTTTCAAAAGCATTGCGCATCTCTTCGATTTTGTCCGGATCACCGCCGGTTAATGCTTTTGCCATATCCAGAATACGGTCAGATGTTTTCTCTACACCCCAATAACCGTCTGTTGCAATATCAGCCTGTGCTTTAGCTTTTACTGTTTCGGATACGGTATATTCTCCGTTTGCAAGAAACTTCCAGATATCGTTTGCCTGTCCATATGCACCACCCTGTTTTGTGATCATTTCACGTACAAGGTTCTGAAGTTGTGCAGTCTGTTCTTCTGCATCTGCTTTTAACTTTGCAATCAGATTGGTGTCCTGTGTATAGGTTTTCGCCGTGGCAGGAGCCGAAGATTCATAGATCACACCGGTCTCGTCCGCGGTAGTAGTTGTTTTGGGTTCTGCGTCTTTTGCCTTCGTAGTAGCATTATAAGTACTGTATGCGTCAGCTGCAGACGGATAACCTGAAATTCCGTTTACGCTCATAATTAACCCTCCTTGGTCTAAGCTGATTAGTTTGTCTTAATTATTATATCGGCATAGTTTTAGAAAACATTAGAGAATATGAAAGAAAGAGTTGAAAAAAAATGCCAAAATGGGTAAGATAGAATTATCAACAGTGTATACAAAATGCAAGGAGAATACAATGCACATGCAGAAAGATCAGATCACATTAAAAGCGATGGCCAAAATTAATCTGGGTCTTGATGTCGTAAGACGCAGGGAAGACGGGTATCATGAGGTACGCATGATTATGCAGAATATATATTTGTATGATATGTTGACGATGAAAAAAAGAGACGACGCTCAGATTAATCTATCCACAAATCTGCATTTTCTGCCGACCAATGAAAATAATTTGGTATATAAAGCAGTGAAACTCTTAACAGACGAATTTGAAATTAAGCAGGGAATTGATATAGAGTTAAAAAAGCGAATACCGGTGGCAGCGGGAATGGCTGGCGGCAGCACTGATGCAGCTGCAGCAATGGTTGGAGTGAACAAACTGTTTCAACTTGGTTTATCTCAGCAGGCACTCATGGATCGAGGCGTTCGGATTGGAGCTGATGTGCCGTATTGTATCATGCGCGGAACAGCGCTTTCGGAAGGAATCGGTGAGATATTAACACCTCTTCCGCAGATACCAAAATGTCATGTCCTGATTGCAAAACCCGGTATCAGCGTATCGACAAAGTATGTATATGAAAATTTACGTGCAAATGAATTAACAAGACACCCGGATATTGACGGTATTGTACATGCAATCAAGTCGCAGGATTTAAAAGGTATCGCAGATAAACTGGAAAATGTATTAGAGACGGTTACAATTAAGGAACATCCGATTATTGAGGAAATCAAGGCATTTATGATAGAAAGAGGAGCATTAAATGCGCTGATGAGCGGAAGCGGACCAACGGTGTTCGGATTATACAGTGATAAGGCAACTGCACAGCGTGCGTATCGTGAGTTAAAGGATGCAAGACTGGCAAGACAGGTATTTTTAACTGAAACATATCATGTAAGGAGGGTTTCAAATGGATAAAGAGTTTTCAATGAGCATTGATGAGTATTTACCGCTTAGGGATGTTGTATTTAATACACTCAGACAAGGCATTTTGACCGGAGAACTGAAGCCGGGCGAACGTTTAATGGAAATCCATTTGGCAAACCGCCTTGGCGTCAGCAGAACACCGATACGTGAGGCAATCCGTAAGTTGGAGCTGGAGGGACTTGTTACGATGGTTCCGCGAAGAGGTGCAGAGGTTTCGAGCATTTCAAAGGAAGATGTACAGGATGTATTAGAAGTCAGAAGAACGTTGGATACACTGGCGGTTGGATTGGCATGTGTACGTATGACACCGGAAGACAAACAACGCCTATGGGAAGCAAATGTTGAGTTTGAGAAAACAACAAAAACTAAGGATGCAACTACCATTGCGCAGGCAGATGTCAAGTTTCATGATGTCATTTTGATGGCTACAGGAAATAAACGATTGGTTCAAATGGTCAATAATTTGGCAGAACAAATTTATCGTTATCGCTTGGAATATGTGAAGGACAGCAGAAATCACAAGCAATTGATTGAGGAACATGAAAGAATTTGTGAATGCATTAATCGCGGTGATAAAGAGGGCGCAGAACAGGCAATACAGACGCATATAGATAATCAAGAACGGAATATTATTAATCAGTTGGAACGATAAGGATGGAATAAAACATCCGAATGTGGATATGACTTAGATACATTGATTTATGAAGGAGAGAATAAATGTATCAAAAAGTCATAATAGTCATTACAGCTCTTGCAATTGGGATATTTTCAAGCTTATATACCTGTGGAAACGTAACAGGGAATGTAACGGCCATGTGGGGTTTTATGTACCCGCAGTTGTGTTTTGTTGAGGGAACTTATTCCATTGATGAAGAGGTGTATACAATAGACGCCTATAAGAAGTTACTGACTGCAGAGCCGGGACAGATTAAAGTCAAATTGAAATTCCTTGAATTATTGGAGGAAAGAAGATAGAATATAGCAAGACATCTATGCAAGAATAATAGGTTCAATCAGAGGGATTATTATGGATATAAAGAAAAGACCGATAGGTGTGTTTGACTCAGGTGTAGGCGGACTCACGGTAGTGAAAGAAATCATGCGCCAGATACCCAATGAAAAAATTGTGTTCTTCGGAGATACAGCACGTGTTCCATACGGAAGCAAATCCAAGAGCACGATTACCAAGTATACACGGCAGATTATCAGTTTTTTGAAAACTTATGATGTTAAAGCAATCGTAATTGCTTGCGGAACAGCAAGTTCATGTGCGCTTGAAGAGGTCGAGAAGGAAATCGATATTCCGATTATCGGTGTGGTAAAGCCGGCGGCAAAGGAAGCAGTAGAGAAGACGCATAATAAAAGAATTGGCGTGATTGCTACAGAAAGTTCGATTAACAGTCAGATGTATGGGCGCTTTATTAATCAGATTAATAGCGAAGTTAGCGTATTCGGAAAGGCATGTCCACTATTTGTACCTCTTGCTGAAGAGGGTTTGTGGGAAGATTCTGTTACATATGAAATGGCAGGCAGATATTTAAGAGAGTTAACGGAGCAGGATATTGACACACTGATATTGGGATGTACGCATTATCCATTGCTTCAAAAAACCATTGGTAAGGTGGTTGGTGAACAAGTAACATTGGTTAATCCGGCATATGAGACGGCACGTGAACTACGAGAATTGTTACAGGAACAGCAGTTGTTGAATGAATCTTCTGATTCGGATGAAAATCAGTATCAGTTTTTTGTCAGTGATGTAGCAGATAAGTTCAAGAGCTTTGCAGAGACAATTTTTTCGGGATTTGACGCGGCATTAAAGACAGAACAAGTGAATATTGAGGAGTACTGATATGACCAAAGATGTATTGATCTCTGTAAAGGGACTTCAGTTTGGTAATGATGTGAATAACGATATGATTGAAATCATTACCGGTGGCAGTTATTATAAAAAGAACCAAAAGCATTATGTATTGTATGATGAGATGGTGGAGGGCTTTGAGGGAGCCACCAGAAATATTGTCAAATTTGATGATACGATGTTAGACCTGACAAAATCAGGTGTGACGAATGTACATATGGTATTTGAAGAAAATAAGAAAAACTTGACGAATTATATTACACCATATGGAAATATTTTGATAGGCATAGATGCCAGAAAAGTTAATGTTGCAGAAACAAAAGAAAGCATTCAGATTGATATTGATTATGGATTAGAAGTGAATTACGAGTTTTTGGCAGACTGTAAGATTAAAATGGACATAAAATCAAAAGATGATTCAGAGTTTTCATTACACTAACGGAAAACAAAGGAGGATGAAACATGCAAGTAAGAAAAGCAATCATACCGGCAGCAGGACTTGGAACCAGATTTTTACCTGTTACTAAGGCACAGCCCAAAGAGATGTTGGCAATTGTTGATAAACCAACGATACAATACATTATTGAGGAAGCTGTCTCATCCGGAATACAGGATATCATCATTGTAACCGGACGTAATAAGCGTTCTATCGAGGATCATTTTGACCGTTCCATAGAACTGGAAATTGAACTTGAAAAGAGCGGTAAATTGGATATGTTGGAAATGGTAAAGGATATCTCCGAAATGGCGAATATTCATTATATTCGTCAAAAGGAGCCACGTGGACTTGGACATGCTGTGCTAACTGCCAGACACTTTATCGGAAATGAACCGTTTGCAGTATTATTGGGAGATGATGTTGTTGTTTCTCAAAAGCCTTGTCTCAGCCAGATGATTGATGTGTTTAATGAATACAAAACTTCTATCTTAGGTGTTCAAAAGGTAGCACATGAGGTGGTCAATAAGTATGGTATCGTGAATGGAAAGACCATTGATACCGGTCTCTATAAAGTAAAGGATTTGGTAGAGAAGCCGAAGGTTGAGGAGGCTCCTTCTGATATTGCAATCTTGGGAAGGTATATTATTTCACCAACTATCTTTCAGTATTTGGAGACACAGAACGAAGGTGCAGGCGGTGAGATACAGTTAACGGATGCACTGCGAAGAATGGCAAAGGATGAAGCCATGTATGCCTATGAGTTCAAGGGGCATCGCTATGATGTGGGAACAAAGCCGGGATTTTTGCAGGCAAATGTAGAGTTTGCACTGAGAAATGAAGAAACCAGAGATGAAATGGCTGCATACCTAAAATTATTGAATGAAAACATGGACGAAATGCTGTCATATGAATGATATTGCAAAAAGAAATCCCCGGTAAAACTGCCGGGGATTTTTAGTATGCATATTTATTTGATTGGTTTTGCACCGGCTTTTTCCTGCGCTTTTTCCAAAGCTCGCTTGAAGAAGCTTTTTTTCTTTTGTTCTACTTTAACGGAGCCGTGTAATCCTTTTACTTCTGTAATATAAATACCACTGACAACGGCCTTGACTTCCTTTTTGACAGGTACAGAATCAAATATCTTTTCATCACATACAAGAGACATCATTTGCGGACCGACTTTGGCCTTTACAATGGGCATCTTGGAATTACGAAGCAACTTTGGTGTTTGTTCGATGACCATAGCAGGAAGTCCGGATTCCTTAAGTTTCATACGTTTCTTATCAATAATTAACATGGATACAGTCTGCTTAGCGGCTTCAATCTGTTCTTGTTGTTCGGCCTGCTTTTTTTGTGCGCGTTTTCCGAGAAAAAACAGAACAACGACTAAAACTAGTAATACTCCGGTTATACTAAGTAAAATAATTGTGGGTGTCGACATTAAAAATACCTCCTGAAATTGAACTGTTATGCTAAAAACTGCGTATCCGCAAGATGTATTGTAGCATTGTTTGACGTAAAGTGCAAGAAAAGGCAGACGGAATTATGAAATTTGGATGAAATCTCTTTAATTATTTTCTACGATATGTTATAACTGATATATTGGGTTAATAACAGGAGGAATTTTGAAATGAAAAAAGTATTATTTGCAGGAATGTTAGCAGGAGTGGCAATTCTTGCAGCAGGATGTTCTACAAAGGTTGATCCGGACAAGTATGTGACGCTTGGTCAGTATAAAGGATTGGAAGCAGCAAAGACAATAGCAGAAGTAACAGATGAAGAAGTAGAAGCACAAATCGAAACAATATTACAGGGTAATGCAACCACAGAAGAAGTAAAGGACAGAAAAGAAGTAAAAGACGGTGATATCCTGAATATTGATTATGAAGGAAAACTGGATGGAGTAGCTTTTGAGAATGGTACTGCAACAGGTGCCACTTTGACAATAGGATCAGGACAGTTTATTCCGGGATTTGAGGATGCACTGATTGGAAAAAAGGTTGGTGAAACAACAGATATAGATGTTACGTTCCCGGATCCGTATCCAAACGATCCTGAAATGGCAGGAAAGCCGGTTGTATTTACAGTGACAATTAATTCAATCAGTAAGCAAGTCATTCCTGAATTAACAGATGAACTTGTTTCTACATTTTCAGCAGAAGCATCGACAGTTGCGGAGTATAAAGAAAAACTCAAAGAACAGATGCTAGAGAGTAAAAAGAGTTCAGCTGAAAATGAATTGATGACCAGTTTATGGAGCCAGGCATATGCAAATGCAACTGTAGTTGATGAAATTCCGGAGGAATTAATTGCACAGAAAACGGATACGATGTATAAAAATGTACAGATGTATGCAGAAGCTTACGGTATCACATTTGCTGAATTTTTGACTAATTATATGATGCTGACAGAGGAACAGTTTGCAGATGAGGCTAAAGGTTATGCATTAGAAGCAGCAAAGGAGAGTCTTGTATTAGCTGCTATTGCAAAGGCGGAAGGACTGGAAATCACAAAAGAGGAGTTGGCAGAGAAGATAACAGAATATACTGCACTTTATCAATATGCATCAGAGGATGAATTCAAAGAGGGCAACGATATGGTTGCATTTGAGGAGTCACTTCTGAAGGAAAAGGTACAGAATTTTATTCAGGAAAATGCAGTGATTAAAGAGGCGGCAGAGGCAGAAGCGGCAGAGCCGGAAGAAGAAGCAACAGAGACAGAGGCGGAATAATATGGAATTAGTATCAATAAGGGAATTGTATAAGAACAAAGAGAAATGGTTGAATCAAGAAATCAGCATTGGAGGCTGGATCAGAAGTCTCAGAGATTCTAAGACTTTTGGATTTATTGTGGTAAATGACGGAACTTTTTTTGAACCGTTACAGATTGTATATAGTGACAATTTGAAAAATTTCAATGAAATATCTAAGTTGAATGTTGGTGCTGCAATTATTGTAAAGGGAATGTTAGTTCCGACACCGGAAGCAAAACAGCCGTTTGAGATACAGGCAACAGAGGTATGTGTGGAAGGTGCATCAGCACCGGAATATCCGCTGCAGAAGAAGAGACATTCACTTGAGTATTTGAGAACGATTTCTCACCTGAGAGCAAGAACAAACACATTTCAGGCAGTATTTCGTGTACGTTCATTGATTGCATATGCCATTCATTCTTTCTTTATGGAGAGAGACTTTGTATATGTGCATACTCCCCTGATTACGGGAAGCGATTGTGAAGGTGCCGGCGAGATGTTCCGCGTTACAACACTTGACATGGAGAATTTGCCTAAGGATGAAAACGGGGCTGTTGATTATACACAGGATTTCTTTAATAAAGAGACAAGCCTTACCGTTAGCGGACAGCTGAACGGTGAAACCTATGCAATGGCGTTTAAGAATATCTATACATTCGGACCGACTTTTCGTGCAGAGAATTCCAATACAACCAGACATGCAGCTGAGTTTTGGATGATTGAGCCGGAGATGGCATTTGCAGATTTGCAGGATGATATGGTGTTGGCGGAAAGCATGATTAAATACATCATTTGTTATGTGATGGAGCAAGCACCGGAAGAGATGAATTTCTTTAATCAGTTTGTGGATAAAGGGTTGATTGAACGTCTACAGCATGTAGTGTCATCAGATTTTGCCCATGTGACCTATACGGAAGCAATTGAAATTCTTGAAAAGCATAATGACAAGTTTGAATATAAGGTGTCATGGGGCTGTGATTTACAGACAGAGCATGAGAGATATTTGACAGAGCAGGAATTCAAACGCCCGGTATTTGTGACAGACTATCCGAAGGAAATCAAAGCGTTCTACATGAAATTAAATGAGGATGGTAAGACGGTTGCTGCTATGGACTGTTTAGTGCCCGGAATTGGTGAGATTATCGGCGGAAGTCAAAGAGAAGACGATTATGATAAACTGGTCAAGCGAATGGATGAGTTGGGATTAAAGAAAGAGGATTATGATTTCTATTTGGATCTTCGTAAATACGGTTCCACGAGACATGCCGGCTTTGGTCTTGGTTTTGAACGGTGCGTCATGTATCTGACAGGTATGGCAAATATCAGAGATGTCATTCCGTTTCCGAGAACGGTCAATAATTGTGAGTTATAATAGATTGTTTAGCGTTTATGAATATTTGAGAGGCATGAAAACTTGCCTCTCATTTTTTTTGTTTTTAACAGTTATATTCTATTGAAGTTTTCTTAATAATCATGTATAATAATCATGGGTTTACATAAAGTACAGAAGGGCGCTTTCGTAACCTTTAGGACAAGGGTGAGTACAGATGAAGAATAGGGTGTTGATTGCAGCTTTGGTTATGGTTTTATGCATAACTTCAGTGGTACCCGTATGGGCTACCACTATTTCTGATGTTAAGAAGGAAAAAGAGGCAGCAGAAAAGGAACTGAACAATATCAATTCAAGTATTTCGGAGATTGAAGGCAATAAAGAAGCGATTGCTGAGGAGATAGAAGAACTTGATAGTCAGTTGGTTGAGTTGTTATCTACAGTTGAGGTTTTGAAACAGGATATTAAGAATAAAGAGAGTGAGATAGATAAAGCACAAGTGGCTTATGAAGAAGCAAAAGCAGACGAAGAAGCACAGTATGAGGCCATGAAACTTCGAATTCAATTTATGTATGAAAAGGGTGAGGTAAGATATTTGGAATTGTTTTTGCAGGCAGAGAGCATTTCGGATATGGTGAATAAGGCAGATTATGTTGAGAAGTTATATGAATATGACAGAACATTACTCATTCAATATCAGGAGACGAAAGAAAAAGTCCTGACCTTAAAAGAAAGCCTTGAGACGGAAAAATCTGAAATGGTAGAGTTGGAAGCAGATCTTGTGGCAGAAGAGGAATCTCTGGAAACGATGATTTCTGAAAAGCAGGAGACAGTTGAGAATTTTAATAGCCAGTTGATTTCAGCAAGGTCACAGGCAAAGGTTTATTCTGCAACAATTAAGGCGAAGACAACGGAAATAAAGAGACTGGAAGCAGAAGAGGCAGCAAGAAAGAAAGCGGAAGAAGAGGCGCGTAAGGCTTCAGAAAAAGCGGCGGCAAAGAAGAACGGTAATTCCGGCTCATCATCAGGTTCTACGCCTCCGGCATCTGTAAGTGAAACAATCAGTAATTCCGGTGGAAGTGAGCGAGGAAAAGAAATTGCCAATTTTGCTTGTAATTATATAGGAAATCCTTATGTACCAGGGGGTACAAGCCTTACGGATGGCGCGGATTGTTCCGGTTTTACATATGCGGTTATGAAGAACTTTGGAATTTCAATTCCACGAAACTCCAGTGCACAGGCAGTAGGGGGAACCGGTGTAGATTATGCAAATGCTCAGCCGGGAGATATTATCTGTTATGCGGGACATGTTGGACTATATATCGGTGGCGGCAGAATTGTACATGCCAGCACACAGGCAAC
>DATESB010000213.1:0-7033 GCA_035271065.1 Lachnospiraceae bacterium
CTTAATGAGTGCTTTTGTACGGAGCGCTTTCAGATAATACGCATCATAATAACCTGAACTAAGTACGAATGAACCTAACATAATTCTGCGCTTCACCTCAGCGCCAAACCCTGCTGAACGGGTTTTCTTGTACATTGGATGAAGACCTTCCTCTTCTGCGGTACGGAAGCCGTATTTGACACCGTCAAAGCGTGCAAGGTTGGAACTTGCTTCCGCAGATGCAATGACGTAATATGCCGGAATGGCATATTCTACAAGACTCAAATCAAACTCTTCAACAATTGCTCCTTTTTCTTTCAACACATCTGCTGCCTTTAGAATTGCTGCCTTTACTTCTGCATCAATTCCGTCTGCCAGATAATCTCTCGGAATACCTATCTTCATTCCTTTGACATCATCTACAAGTGCTTTGGTAAAATGATAATCGTCGCGTTTTACAGAAGTGGAATCCTTTGTATCATAAGAAGCAATGGTTTCTAATATCGTTGCACAATCCGTTACATCCTTTGCCACCGGACCAATCTGATCAAGTGACGAGCCATATGCAATCAAACCATAACGGGATACTGTTCCGTAGGTCGGCTTCAACCCAACCACACCGCAGAATGCGCTCGGCTGTCTGATAGAGCCGCCTGTGTCAGAACCAAGTGCATAAAAGCACTCCGAAAGCGCTACTGCTGCACAACTACCGCCTGATGAGCCACCCGGTACATATTCCGGATTATGCGGGTTTTTAGTCACTCCATAATAGGAAGTCTCTGTTGTGGAACCCATTGCAAATTCGTCCATATTGGTCTTGCCAATGATGACTGCGCCTGCTTTTTCAAGATTTAAGACTGCCTCTGCCGTGTAAGTCGGCACAAAATTCTCAAGTATTTTGGAAGCACAGGTGGTCAACATCCCCTTGGTGCACATGTTATCTTTGATGACTACCGGAACGCCTGCAACCGGGCCTGTCAATTCTCCTGCATCTATCCTTTTCTGAATATCTGCTGCACTCTTTAGGGCACCTTCTTTGTCAACGGTAATCATTGCATGATATTCCGTATCTAGTGCATCAATCTGGGCAAGGACTGCCTGTGTCGCTTCGATAACGGTTGTTTTTTTATCTTTTATCTGTCTGCCGAGTTCAACGGCAGTCAAGTCTAATATGCTCATATTCTCATCTCCTATCACTACTTTTTACTCTACGGTCTTCGGAACCATGAAACTTCCGTCCTTACTCTTGGGGGCATTCTTGATGATGTCATCTCTGTCATCGCCATTTGTCACAACATCTTCCCGAAAGACATTATTAACCGGAAATACATGTGACATCGGTTCAACGCCTTCCGTATCAAACTCGTTCAGCTTGTCGATGTAATCAAGCATATTTCCCATATCTTTTTTTGCCTGTTCCTTCTCCTCTTCGGAAAGTTCCAGTTTTGCAAGAATTCCTACATAATCAATCGTTTCATCCGTTATTATATTCGCCATGTCAAATCCTCCTTGTATTGTGTCTGTCACGCTTTATGGTTCCAATCTGTTCAAGTCACGTGGGAACATTGTTGTTTCACGCACGTTTGTCTCTCCTAATAACTTCATTGTAAGACGTTCCAGTCCAATTCCCAATCCACCATGTGGCGGCATTCCATATTTGAATATCATCAAATAATGTTCCATGCCCTCGGTCGTCATACTACGCACTTCCATCTTTTTGAGCAACTCTGCATAGTCATGAATTCTCTGTCCGCCCGTTGTAATCTCCATACCGCGGAACAGTAAGTCAAAACTAAGTGTAAAAGTGGTATCTGTTGGGTCATCCATTGCATAAAACGGTCTTTTCTTGGAAGGGTAATGTGTAACAAATACAAAATCTGAATCATATTCTTCTTTAAAGTATCTGCCAATCAAAACTTCCTCTTCCGGTTCCAAATCATACGGGTTTCTGATAGGTCTGTCGTACTTTTCTGATACCTTGCGTTTTGCTTCATCAAATCGAACGGTCGGAATTTGGTCAACCTTCGGTAATGTCACATCAAGTATCTGCAATTCCTTGCTGTAGTCCTTTTGAAGCAATGCCATGATATGTTGAATAACACCTGTTTCCATTGCCATAATATCTTCAAATCCGTCGATATAACCCATTTCAAAGTCAAGACTTGTATATTCGTTCAAATGTCTTGTTGTGTTATGCTTCTCTGCACGAAATACCGGTGCTGTCTCAAACACTCTGTCATATACCCCAACCATGGTCTGCTTATATAGCTGAGGACTCTGTGCCAGTTCTGCCTTCTTACTGAAATAATCCAGTTTAAAGATGTTGGAACCACCTTCCGCACCCTTTGCGGTAATCTTTGGAGTCCTAATTTCCGTAAAGCCTTCTTGATAAAGAAACTCTCTGAACCCTCTGACAATGCCTTCCTGCACTTTGAACTTTGCACGTTCTCTGATATTCCTCAGAGAGATTGGTCTCAAATCAAGCAGTGTCTCCAGGTGCGCACTCAGTTTTCTCTTTGCAATCGGGATAGGCATTGCTTCTGCCGGCTCAGACAGTACTTTAATGGTCTGTAATCTGATTTCAATACCACCGGGAGCCTTTTCTGCCATTGCAACAGTTCCTGATACTTCTATTGTAGAGGCTTCCTTTAAGTCTTTCAAGTCAAATGCAGTGATTCCCTGCTCATAGACACATTGCAGCAATCCTTCACGCTTACGCAGCACGATAAATGCTACCGTTCCCATATCTCGAATGGTGTGAACCGCACCATTGACTTTTACGACCTTTCCTGACATATCATTGTTCAATAAATCACCGATTTCCAAAGTTTCTTTTCTTCTAACGCCTGTCATAAATTCCATAGTGTGTTCCTCCTTTTCGTTTTCGTAAAAAAATATATACAAAAACCGGAATTGCAATATTATTATTACAATTCCGGTTTATGCTTTGCTTTATGCAATAAAAAAGTCCCAGAATAAAAATATCCTGGGACGAATTATCTCTAATCCGCGGTACCACCCGCTTTGAAGAACATCGTCGTTCTTCCGCTCAATACACTTAACGCGTGTCACGTGTTATCCTACATGAATTCGTATCTCAATTCGAATAACAAACTCCCGAGTGTTCCCTTTGTTTGTTCCGTTAAACAGCGCTTTCAGTCGGTGACGCCGTATTCCTGTTAACATTCCAAGCAAGAGTCTCGTTCTCTGCCTTTATCTCTTTAATTGTTTTACATACTAGCACACATTTTTTTAAGATGCAAGTACTAAATTTAATACACTTCTATCATCACTGCTACAATGCCACATCTACCGGAGCATAATCTATGGGAAGAATATTGCTGCTGAGATTTACTGCTTCATCCGGTAATCCAAGTTTCATGAGCCTTTCGCGTTCTTCCTGCTCTTCCTCAGTACGTTCCTTTGGTGTCATGATTTTATCCGGCTCAGACTTTTGTTCCCGACGTTCCTCGGCTTCTTCCTTGGTTGCCTCACGCACTTGATTCGCTGTTGCATTCAACCGTTCTACCATATTACCGGTCAGTTTCCCAATTGCAGAATTGGTATCTGAAAGCTGCTCTACTTTGGCTGTCACATCCATGCCACGCTTACTGTCTGTAGCAATCTCTGCCTTTAAGACACGCCCTTCGCCCATCATTTTTGTTCTGAGTACACTCATAGAAGAAGTCATTTCCATGGTATTGCTGATATTGGTTAACGCCTGCATTTTATCATCCGTAATCAATCCCGGATTTTCTTCCATTTGCTTCTCGCGTTGTTTCTTTTGCAATTCTTCTGTTTGTTTCTCACACTGTTCAGCAATCTCACGACGTTCCTTCTCTTGCTGCTGTGCTTTCTCTTGCATCTGAACCTGCTGCATCTGTGCACGCAAATTCTGCAATTCCTGCTCATATTCCTGTCTCTTTATCTGTTTCTCACGTGCCGGCCACTTATCATTACTCTCCAGCTTACTGATTTTCTCCAAAACAGCATCTATCTGACGTTGAATACTTACAAGCGCCCTATTTTCCTGCTTTTCAGGTGTTGCTAACGCAAACGCGGCTGCACTTGACGCTCCCACACTACTGATACCCATGCTAATTCCCTCCTTGTCCTCGGCATATATCGATTCACGGATTGCTCCATTTACATACTTTTATGTAGTATCGGCAGGATTTGGGAATTCATTAACACCTTTTTGAATTTCATTTAATAGGACGTAATCAGATCCTTTAATTTCATAATATGTTTATTCTCATATAGCATCTTGTCTGCCTGTTTCATCAATTTTTCAAAATCAAGCGGTTCGTCACCCGGCTCATAAAATGAATATCCGGTTGCAATACCAAGTTCGTAGTCAATCTCAAGATTATTCATTTCGCTCTCTAAAGAAAGTTGACGCATGCAGGTTTCAAATTCCTGTTCATTGCATTGCTCCAGCAGCACTACAAACTCATCCCCGCCAATACGGAAGCACTCACCATGCTTCGCAAATGCACTTGTCAGGCATTTATAGGCTCGCAATATTGCATCATCACCTACCGCATGCCCATAGGTGTCATTAATTATTTTCAGGTTATTCAAATCCGCAAGCAGATAATATAATCTTGCAGTCTTATTCTTTGCATTTTTGCCAACACGACGCTTTTCTTTATTGTTCTTATTATAAGATTTCTCCAGCTCTACAATACGTTCCGTATAAGCATTTCGGTTCTTGCCAAGTGTCAGAGCATCTATGTAAGCAAGTCGTTCATAGTATCTCTTTTCACGCAAATTCTCTTCCACCTCATAGAAACTCTGAATTGAATAAGTTGCCATCACAATTTCAAAGCCCAGCATACCCATTTGCATGCTAAAACCAACTTTCTCAAAAATCCCAAGGTATAGTTGCACCATGCCGATAACTGCGGCTATACATATAATACCAAGTGCATATGCAAGGACATACACGCGCCTATTTTTATATTTGACGATTTCTATCACCGTAACACTTCCGGTGGCTATGATGAAGAGATAAACCGTTATATGGAAAATGATGATGGTCTCAAAGAAGTCACCCATTCCAAGGAACTGCATACCCGTAATCACCAAAAAATCCAAAAGGAATATCCACTGCAACACTTGCGCAACCCATCTGTGTTGTGGCAGCCATTGATCTCTTAGGTACATAACAAGCGGTATTGCAATCATCGTTTCTGCCAAAAACGGAAGCGCCGAAATGAAAAATTGATTCGACACGATAAACTGCAGCATTTTCGACTCGCCAAACAAATAGAATGAACAGAATATTGCAAATAAGGCCAGATAAAGTGTGTCTAATTCCTCAGCACCGGCTCTCCACTTAAATATAGAAAAAATCAGCATCCCAATACCGATGATAAACATAATCCAAGCAGCGATGAATTCCGGCATTTTGGTAAAAAAGATATGATACATTAAATCTGACTTGTAGCCGCAGTAAATGTCCGTTATCTTACCGGAAAATGACTCATAAGGACTCACAAGTGTAATCGTTATTTTCTTACCGGCATATTCCTGAGAAACAAAGAAAAGACTCCATGAACTTCCTCTGAATGTTCCCGGATACAGACTGCTGTCCTGACCTCTTGAGAATATTTCCTCCCCATCAACAGTCACACGAATCGACTGCTGAGAAGTTCGTAACATCATTGACATTCCCTCCGGAAAGTCCGTTGGCAGATATGCGCTGATGGAATATTCATGATTGACTTCCACCGGAAGTTTGACCGGTAAAGTAATCTCTGTATCATCATGGTCAGCCTCTCCATAAGTCCAACCCTGATTCATTGTATAAATCTTCCCGCCATAAAAGCCCAGTCTCTCACCACGATATACGTTTGAGCCTGCGATTAAAACAACAAAAAATAGTGTCACAACCGAAAATATGAAAATGTGCTGTTTCCGTTCTTTCATCTGCTAATCCTCTGTTTTTCCGACATGTTACACTTTAATGAATTGAGTATATCATATTTTATCCTCTTTTCACAATATTTTTACATCACTTTACATTTTTTTAGTTCTTTAATTTGCTATCTGTTTTCCGGTATGATCCATATAGTAGTCTTCTCTGAGAATTAGTTTAGAGAGCGGAACAATCTCATATCCCTGCCCTTTTAAATTTGTAATAATCGTATCCAGTGCCTGTGCCGTATAATCCGCACCGTTGTGCATTAAAATGATAGCTCCGTTATCCAGATTTTTGTGCTCACATACTGTCTTGATTAGTGGATCCAATCCATAGTTTTTCCAGTCCAAACTATCCACTGACCATTGACAGGTAGAATATCCGCACTCTGTTGCCACTTTTATGACATCATTGTCATAATCTCCGTAGGGAGGACAGAACAGTGTCATGTCAAATCCGGTTAATGTCTTAACCTTTTCGTGCACCTTCATGAGTTCTTCTTTTTTCTCTTCATTTGATATCTGACTCATGTTTTTATGATTTTCACCATGATTACCCACATCATGGCCTGCTGCGTAAATCGCCTTTACGTCTTCCGGATATGCCTCCACCCAGCCTCCGGTCATAAAGAATGTCACATGTACGTTGTGTTTCTTCAAGATCGCAAGTATTTGTTCCGTATCGTCATTTCCCCATGGCTGGTTGATTTAGGGCTAGGGGGCATTTTGCTCTTATCTATACGAAGAAAAGACCCGCATTATCTGGTCTTTTCTTCTATCTTAACAAGTATTTTCTTTATGATTTCTTCCATTGGTTGAAAGTTTAGGTTAAACGATGCATCACTGGCTTCTATCATCTCCTGATTGGTTGTTAAATCAAATAGAAGGTCATACCCAATTCGATTTGCAAGCAGAGTAACAAATAATCTTTGTGTTCTTCCATTTCCTTCTCTAAACGGATGTATCGTATTAATTTCAGCTAAGTAGTATGCTAACCGATTTGGTAAGTCTTCTTCAGCGCAATCCATTAGATAATTTTCATCCTTCAATTTTCTAAAAACATCATTTGCATAATCCTCAATGAACTGAACCATACAAAATTGATTACCTTTTGAAATATTTACAGTTC
>DATESB010000214.1:0-3269 GCA_035271065.1 Lachnospiraceae bacterium
TGGTTGCGCGTACTTGGGGAAATGTCAGCTGCAGGATTGATGAAAACACATTTGCCATAACACCCAGCGGATTGGATTACGTGGGAATGAAGGCAGATGACATTGCAATTATGGACATGACAACGGGAGAGTGGCAGGGCAGCAGAAAACCTTCCGGTGAAAAGGGCGTTCATTTAGCATCCTATCAAACCTACGCAGATGTCGGATTTGTCATTCATACACATCAGACATATGCAACCGCAATAGGATTGGCAGGGTTTGAGAACCTGCAGATCACTTCGGAGGAGCGTGAGAAACTAGGTGGAATAGCACTTGCAGGATATGGACTTCCCGGAACAAAGAAACTGACGAACAACGTTAGAAAAGAGTTGGAATCCGGCGCAAAGGTGGTGCTCATGGCAGGACACGGAGTACTAATCTGCGGAACAGACAGAGAAGAGGCTTTTGCAAAGGCAATGCTCCTTGAGGAAATTTGCAGACGTGCAGTAAAAGGGCAGCCACAGGCGGAAACAGGCAGAACAGCAGGAACAAATGAGAAAGCAACTCAAATGCTAAAAGCGGTAAAATCTAAGTTTGCTTATGCAGCAATTGCTGATACGGCATCGGTCTTGGCTGTTGCAGCAAAAGAAAAAGGACTAAAGGCACAGGTAGACGATATGGCACAGATGATTGGTGCAAAAGCAGTATCTGTGAAACCGGAAGAAACGGCAATCATAAATGCACTTACAAAGTCAGATGCAATTTTAGTACAGGGAATTGGTGCGATTGTAAAAGCAGATACCGAGGATGATGTAAAAGCATTGGCAATTCTGATTGAAAAAGCCTCAGTATGTAAACTCCATACCGCAGCAAGTGGGGTAAAGGCAGAATTGTCTTTCGTTGATACAAGGCTGATGCGAATGGTCTATAAGATGAAGTATTCCAAACAAAAATAACAAAACAGGGGGTTATTATGGCAGCAGAAAAAACGAAAGAGTACGGAAGAATGATAAAATTTTTCCTGTTTTCCATTTCGGCAGGTTTAATTGAAATCTTAGCTTTTACATTGTTGACGGAGCTGACCGAATGGACCTATTCACCGTGTTACCTGATTGCGCTTGTTCTGTCAGTGCTATGGAACTTCACGCTGAACAGGCGCTATACCTTTAAGTCGGCAGCAAATGTGCCCGTGGCGATGATAAAAGTGGCGTTGTTCTATTGTGTCTTTACACCAGTCAGCACCCTTCTTGGAAATTACCTGGCAGAGGGACTTCTGTGGAATGAATATCTGGTTACGGCGATTAATATGGCACTGAATTTTATATCAGAATACATTTATGACCGATTTGTTGTATTTGGAAAGAGTCTTGATACAAATAAACTTGCAAAATAAATTCTGAAAAAGAAAACGGAGGAAACGATGATGAAAAATTGTGGAATTAGCAGATGGGATGACCCGTCAGAAATCAACGAGAGACTTAAAAACCTGACCAGACAGGAAATATGGGAGGTTACAGACGACTACTATGACAATACGGTCATGAAATACTTTAATGAGAAATGCGGACAGTCAAAGGCAGTATATGAGGAGGCCAAAAACTATATTCCCGGAGGCGTTCAACATAATCTGGCATTCAACAAACCTTTTCCGATGTGTATGGCAAAGGCAAACGGTGCCTATCTGTATGACAAAGACGGCAATCAGTACATAGACTTTCTGCAGGCAGGCGGTCCTACAATACTTGGAAGCAATTATGATGTGATCAGAGAAAAAGTAATTGAACTGCTTAATGAATGTGGCCCTGTGACCGGACTTTTACATGAGGCAGAACTGAATATTGCAAAAGAAATCAATAAACATATGCCGAATGTAGAGATGTTTCGTATGTTAGGTTCAGGAACAGAAGCTGTTATGGCATCCCTACGTATTGCGCGTATTGCAACAGAGTATAAGCGTGTCATCAAAATCGGTGGTGCTTATCACGGCTGGTCTGACCAAATGGTATACGGATTGAAAATTCCGGGTAGCCGTGCACTCTTGGAATCACACGGAATTCCGGGCGGTGCTTATAAGTTGACGGATGAAGTAAGACCGAATGATTTGGGAATGCTGGAAAGCATGCTCAGACGCAATAAATTAAAGGGTGGAACAGCAGCAGTTTTAATCGAGCCGGTAGGTCCGGAAAGCGGAACACGTCCGGTAGCAAAAGAATATAACAAGGGTGTCAGAGCACTTTGTGATAAATACGGCGCACTCTTGATATTTGATGAGGTTGTTACAGGATTCCGTGTAGCATTAAACGGCGCACAGGGATACTTTGATGTAGTACCTGATTTGACCATTTTCGGTAAAGTTGTTGCAGGCGGATATCCGGCAGCAGGCGGTGTCGGTGGTAAGAAGGAATATGCACAATTAATGGCATCCGGACTTGCAACCGGTAAACACAGAGCATATGTAGGCGGAACACTTGCAGCAAATCCTCTTTCTTGTCTGGCTGGTTATACAGCAATTCAGGAAATTGAACGGACCAACGCCTGTGAGATTGCAGGAGCAATGGGCGACAGACTTTGCGACGGATTAAAAGAACTCGTTGACCGCTATTCATTACCGTTTGTTGCTTATAATCAGGGCTCTATCGTTCATTTGGAGTGTACAGGAGCTATGAGCTTTGATTTCTCTTCTATGAGTTTCTTAAAGTCAGCAGTCGGACTATTGAAGAATAAGAAGATGATGTATGTCCGCAAGGATTCCATGGAACGTATGGGAGCTGCTTATATGGCAAACGGCATTGTGACCCTTGCAGGAAGCAGATTATACACTTCTCTTGCCGACACACCGGAAATCATTGATGATGCATTGAACAGATTTGAAGAAGTATTTAAGCATGTAAAGAAAACAGATAAAGGTCTGTAGGCGGACCGGTTTCTATATTTTGCGAAAGCCCCTTTTGTGATGTTCCCCGCACACAAAAAGGGGCTTTCTTTTATGGCATTTTACATGGTATACTCTATATTAAGTGTAGAGAGGAGCATAAAGTATGGACATTATTTTAAAGTTAAAAGAAGAACTTAAGGTTGAAAAATGGCAGGTAGAGGCTGCGGTTAAGTTGATTGATGAGGGAAATACCATTCCTTTCATTTCACGATATCGTAAGGAAGTAACAGGCTCATTAAATGACGAGGTGTTACGTGACTTAAACGAGAGACTGACCTATTTGCGCAATTTGGAAGATAAAAAAGCACAGGTGCTTTCCAGTATAGAAGAGCAGGGGAAATTAACCGAGGAATTA
>DATESB010000215.1:0-5245 GCA_035271065.1 Lachnospiraceae bacterium
GTCAGACCAGAGATTTGCCTCCACCTTCCTTCAGATTCCACCTCGCGGTGGACACCCTTGGTCTTGGCTATGTCCTTCCCACTACTAGGGTAGACTAGGGACTTTCACCCATTAGAAACGTGCGCCGCCAGGCGCACAATAAATGAGACAGATAATAAATTACCCGCCTCATTAGTATACCTCGAAATGCTTCTAATTGCAATCTTCCAGCCTTCCTTAACGTATTTAAGTAAAGTTTTTTCACACTTTTTCTACGCTGAGAGTGACTGTTTCTCCGTTAATATTCCATTCTTTTGTATATCCTTTGCCCTGTCCGCTTACAATTGCTTCCGCCAGAACTTTTAACTTAATTGCGGCATCATTTTTACTCATGATATCAGAAATCTTGTCATTTCCGCTCACATACACATTGATGTGATCCATCACTTCAAAATCAGCTTCCTTACGCATCGTCTGAATTTTACTGATGACCTCTGCCACATTTCCTTCTTCAATCAATTCGTATGTCAGGTTGGTATCCAATACAACAGTCACTGTATTATCTGCTTCGGACACATAGCCTTCCTTTTGTGTCATTTCAATCAGCAAATCTTCTTCTGTGAGTACAACCTCTACCCCACCAATATCAAATTTCAGTGAACCCGTAGATTTCAGGGTATCCATTGCCGCATTTCCGTCAAGTGCTGCCAATTCCTTCTGAATGCCGCCAAGCTGCTTGCCGTATTTCGGACCAACCGTCTTAAGTTGCGGTTTGAATGTATAAGAAGTAAATTCTCTGACATCATCCGTAAATATAACTGTCTTCACATTTAACTCGTCTTCTACGATTTCCTGATAGAATTCTGTCATCGTAAATGGTGCCTTAATAAGCATTCTTCCGATTGGCTGTCTATTCTTGATATTTGCAGTATTTCTGCAGGCACGGCCCATAACAACCACTTTCAGAACTGCATCCATATTTTCTTCTAATTCTTTATCAATAAACTTCTCATCCGCCACAGGGAAGTCACACAAATGGATACTTTCCGGTGCTGACTTGTCAATGCTGCATACAAGATTTCTGTAAATATCCTCTGTCATAAACGGAATCATCGGTGCTGCTGCCTTACATACAGTTACAAGTGCCGTATAAAGTGTCATGTAAGCATTAATCTTATCCTGCTCCATTCCCTTTGCCCAGAAACGCTCACGACTTCTGCGAACATACCAGTTACTCATGTCATCCACAAAATCCTGCAATGCTCTTGCTGCTTCCGGAATACGGTAATTGCCCAAATGGTCATCCACTGCTGTTACCAGAGAATTCAGTTTGGACAAAAGCCATTTATCCATAACCGTCAGTTTGTCATATTCTAACGTATATTTTGTTGCATCGAAATCATCTATATTTGCATAGAGTACAAAAAATGCGTAGGTATTCCAAAGAGTTCCCATGAACTTACGCTGTCCCTCTGTTACTGCCTTGCCATGAAAACGATTTGGCAACCATGGTGCTGAGTTAATATAGAAATACCAGCGAATTGCATCGGCTCCATACGTATTCAACGCATCAAATGGGTCTACTGCATTGCCCTTGGACTTACTCATTTTCTGTCCGTTTTCATCCTGTACGTGACCAAGCACGATTACATTTTCATAAGGCGCTTTATTGAACAGTAAAGTTGACTCTGCAAGCAGGGAATAGAACCAGCCACGTGTCTGATCTACAGCCTCTGAAATAAACTGTGCCGGGAACTGCTGCTCAAAGAGATCCTTATTTTCAAATGGATAATGGTGCTGTGCAAACGGCATAGCTCCTGAATCAAACCAGCAGTCGATTACTTCAGGCACACGATGCATCGGTTTTCCGCACTTCGGGCATGTAAGCGTAAACTCATCAATGTACGGTCTGTGCAATTCCACAGTCAGTGCGTCCTCACGTCCACTCATTTCCTTCAATTCTGCGCGAGAACCGATAGAATGCATGTGTCCGCACTCGCATTCCCATACATTAAGTGGCGTACCCCAGTAACGGTTACGGGAAATACCCCAATCCTGAATATTCTCAAGCCAATCTCCGAAACGACCTTTACCGATAGACTCCGGAATCCAGTTAATGGTGTTGTTATTTCTGATTAAATCCTCTTTTACTGCTGTCATCTTAATAAACCATGACTCACGTGCATAGTAAATCAACGGTGTGTCACATCTCCAGCAGTGAGGATAACTATGCTCAAATTTCGGTGCAGAGAACAATAAGTTCTTTTCTTCCAGTGCTTTCAGCACAAGTGGATCTGCTTTCTTGCAGAAAGTGCCCGGCCAATCAGTCTCTGCTGTCATTTCACCCTTACCGTCCACGAGTTGTACAAACGGCAAATCGTAAATACGGCCTACATTGGCATCGTCTTCACCAAATGCAGGTGCAATATGAACAACACCGGTACCGTCTGTCAATGTAACATATGTGTCACAGGTTACAAAAAACGCCTTTTTGTGCTGCTTCTCAGCAATTGGTGTTGCAAAATCAAAGAGCGGAATATATTCTTTATACTCTAAATCTTTTCCTGTATAAGTCTCCAATACCTCATAAGCAGGTTTTCCCTCTTCGCGCTCTAAATTGCCAAGAACAGTATCTAACAATGCTTCTGCCATATAATAAGTGTTGCCGTCTGCTGCCTTTACCTTTGCGTAGGTCTCATTCGGATTCACGCAGAGTGCCACATTGGAAGGAAGTGTCCACGGGGTTGTTGTCCATGCAAGAATATAAGCGTCTTCATCTTTTACCTTAAATCTTGCAATTGCGGAGCGTTCCTTAACATCTTTATAGCCCTGTGCAACCTCATGTGAAGAAAGCGGTGTTCCGCAGCGAGGACAGTAGGGTACGATTTTGAAGCCTTTGTACAACAGACCTTTGCTCCAGATTTCCTTTAATGCCCACCACTCGGACTCAATAAAGTCATCATGATAAGTTACATAGGGATCATCCATATCAGCCCAGAAACCAACGGTTGCGGAGAAATCTTCCCACATTCCTTTGTATTTCCAAACGCTCTCCTTACATTTTGTAATGAAAGGGTCCAGACCGTATTCTTCAATCTGCTCTTTGCCATCTAAGCCAAGTAATTTTTCTACTTCCAATTCTACCGGAAGACCATGGGTGTCCCAGCCGGCTTTTCTCGGAACCATTTTACCCTTCATTGTCTGATATCTGGGAATCATGTCCTTAATAACACGGGTCAAAACGTGTCCAATATGCGGTTTTCCGTTTGCTGTCGGAGGTCCGTCATAGAAGGTATAGGTTTCACCTTCTTTTCTATTTTCCATACTTTTTTTGAAAATGTCTTGGTCACTCCAAAACTTCTCTACTGCTTTTTCTCTGTCTACGAAATTTAGGTCCGGGGATACTTTCTCGTACATATTCATCGTCCTTTCTGAATTGCCTTTCTGAATTAGAAAACCTCGCCCTGTATTAGGACGAGGTCATAGTTTCTGCGCTATTGCTCGGTGTACCACCTGATACATCATACTCCGCTTCCCATATTTGAATAAGTTGGTAGGCTTTTATATGGTTTCCGATAACGGTGGATGCCGTCGGTTCCTACTGAATTGGCACTTGAATTGTGTTCAATCGTTCAGTCCGAAGCTCGGAAGTGATGTTCAATCATATTCTACTTGTATCGGGCTCTCACCATCCCCGACTCTCTAGGACTTTCAAATATCATCTACTGTCTTCGTCAACGCCTACAATATTTATAGTGCGATTATACGTTCAAAAGTATGCATTTGTCAAGGGTAAGTCTTCTTCTGATATCCTACTTTTAGAAGCCTACTATGTTTAAACCGTAACATCACCTTCATGTTCAACAAGTGAGGCAGACGAGATTTCTTTCATATTCATTAACTCTTTCATCATCACTTTGTCTTCCTTGGCCCTAATCTCAATTGCCATATTCAAATTACTCTTTGTAATGTTCTTAGCTCTCACCCTCATATAATCACTATACTTACCTATAATATCCATAATTTCATCTTCCGCATCAAAAGAATCAGCATTAACCACTAACAAAGATGAATTCTTTGCTTGACGCAAATGATGAAAAACCAAAACAAGAATTGTCACCGCGATAGACATTAGTACTGCAATCATCGTAAGACCTGCTCCGCAGATAATACCAATACTAATTGACCAAAATAAAAACACCAAATCCAACGGATCTTTAATGGCTGTCCTAAATCGAATAATTGATAACGCACCAACCATACCTAAAGAAATTACAATATTAGACTGAATCGTAAGAATAATCGCTGCTGTAATAATTGACATTACAATTAACGACAAATTGAAGTTTTTATTATAAAAGGAATTTTTATTAATTCTTGTATACACAATAAATACATATGTTGACAGTACCGTTGCACATAAAATACATATAACCATCGTGCCAATCGTTAAGTTTGTTGAAGCATATCCTTCTATAAATGATTTTCTAAACAAGTCATATAATTCCACTACTTTATTCCTCCATTTGTATTGTATTTTCTACACAGATAATATTTTGAAAATGATGTCCACTGCAATTCATCCAGTTGTAGATATTCATTAATATGTGATGGCAGAAACTCATCCCATTTCACCTCCATAATACTCTTTCCTAAAGGTAATATGGGGCGTTCTATCCGCGTTGGGCTTAAAAAATTCTCAAAATCATCTGACGCAGAAATTTTTCGATCAAATGTAACTCTTACATTCCCTGCCGGATACAAAAAGGGCATTCTTTCATATGTAACAATCACCTTGGGAAGCATTTCCTTCACATTCATTTCAGCAAAAAACCTTTTTGCCTGCTCCGATAAATCAGATGTAATATCCGGAATCTTTCCTTCCATAAACATATTACACTGTTCTCTCGTAATGCTGCAGCTCTCTTTTAATGACATCCCTCGTCTTTTACTCTTTCTTTCAAGTCTCATGTACCGGTAATCATCATTATAATACCTGATGCGAAACTTACATTTCAAATCATTTCCGTCCTCGTTATCATAATAACAGGTATTATCATAATCATCAAAATACAGACTTGAAATCACGTATGTACCATCGGAACGTATATGTGAGTCTCTCTCCAGCAACCCTTGCGCCTTTATGAGTAAAATACTCTCTTCCATGCTGTCAATTAAGTACTTATATTCATGGCGATACCGACTTGTCAAACATAATTCCTTCTTCAATATACATGTCACCTTCCGTATTAATGTTAGTAATAAC
>DATESB010000216.1:0-4057 GCA_035271065.1 Lachnospiraceae bacterium
AACAGGCGAGTTTGTCATTAATCTGACAACAGAAGAATTGGCATATGCCACTGATTATTGTGGGGTTAAGTCAGGCAGAGATGTTGATAAATTCAAAGAAATGAAACTGACACCACAAAAGGGATTAAAGGTAAAGGCACCTGTGATTGCGGAAAGCCCGGTCAATATAGAATGTAAAGTGACGGAAATCAAGAAGTTTGGAAGCCATGATATGTTTGTAGCAGAAGTGGTGGCAATACAGGCCGATGACAAATACATGGATCAAAACGGAAAGTTTCATTTGTCACAATCACAGCCTCTTGCGTACTCGCATGGTGAGTATTACGGACTTGGATCGATTTTAGGAAGTTTTGGATACAGTGTCAAGAAAAAATAGATTAAAACACAGTTCAGATTGTTCTCGAACTGTGTTTTATTTTGTAGATTCTTCGGATTTGAGATGTTTTTTCACGGAACTGCCTCTTACAACTGCACTTTCGCCGTATTTATTGCGGATGGAATCAATTGCAGCGTCCAACCGTTTCTGCTTGTCACTGATTGCATTATGTTCAATGATGTGAAAGAAATCCAACTGTATGGGCTCATTTACATCTGACAGTTTCGAGGTTCTGACGCCAATCAGACGAACCGGAGTTCCGTTCCATAACTTTTGGTATAGCCCACAGGCGGTCTTATATAGTTGTGCGCTGTTGTCTGTAGGAGGATTAAGCTGTGTTTGATGAGACACGCTTGTAAAGTCAGCATATTTTATTTCAACATTTATCATCCCGGCAAGATTTCCGGCTTTTCTTAGTCGTACGGCAACTTTATCACATAAGTGAAGTAAGATGGGACATGCAGTTTCATAGGTTTCTACATCAGTTGCCAACGTGGTGGAATGACCGATTCCCTTTAATGGTGCATGTGAGGAGGACAAAGTTGAATCATCAATACCATTTGCGTATTCCCACAGCAGGCGGCCATGGCTCTTCAAATGAGAAGTTATGATATCTATGTCGGCTTTTGCTAAATCACCAATTGTGTTAATTCCAAGTTTTTGTAATGTTGCAGAGGCGGCTTTCCCACACATATAGAGTTCATTGATGGGAAGAGGCCACATTTTCTCTTTGATTTCTGAGGGAAAAAGAGTATGTACTAAATTGGGTTTCTTAAAATCAGAAGCCATTTTTGCCAATACTTTCTTTGTTGAAATGCCGACATTAACAGTGAACCCCAATTTTTTAAATACATCATCCTTAATAATTGTTGCGGCAGCAACAGGAGACTCATAATCATTCACAAACATGGTGAAATCCAAAAAGCATTCGTCAATGCTGAGTTGTTCAAGATTTGGACAATAGGAAGCAAGTAACTGCATTAAGTCGTGGCTGTATTTACTATATAAGGAATGATTTGGTTTTTCGATTACGAGGTTTGGACATTTTTTAAGAGCGCTTGCAATCGGCTCAGCGGTTTGGATGCCGTAAGGCTTTGCCGGAATAGACTTGGCAAGCACGATACCGTGTCGATTGCTTTGGTCGCCACCGATAATGGAAGGAATCAGCCGCAAATCGTAGTCGGGATTTGTTTTCAATTTGTCAACGGCAGTCCAACTCAGAAATGCCGAATTAACATCTATATGAAAGTATAGTGAATCATACATCGTATCTTATCACCTCGCACATATGTTTTCCTATTAGTATAACACATAGTCTGACAAAGCCTCAAGAACTTCGTTCTTTGGGTGGACTTACAGAGGAAAATTTGCTATAGTAATAAGGCGATATTTTTGATGTGACAGGAGTTATAGGTAATGAGTGCGTTAACAAAATACTATAAAATGATTAAAACCGTGAACATTGCTACCATGATGATAGCAATGTTTATTGTACTCATTTTTATGCCTGCAATCGAACGATATTCAAAGTCCGGCAACAATTTATTCAAGATGTATGTGAATGGATCTGCTGTTGGGATTATCGATAATCCTGAGATAGTGGACAACCTGATGCGAGAAGCAAGACGAATGGTTGCAAAGGAAAGCGACGAACTGGTATTGTTAGAGTATGAGGTTGCGCTAAACGGAACAGAAGTTGTCTTCGGACAAGTGGATAATACGGATTATGTTGTCCATAATATATATAAAGCACTGTTAAATGAAGTTCAACAAACAAAAAAGCGTGTGTATACAGTCAAAATAAATGAATACACCGTGAATCTTTCTTCTTCTGTGGAAGTTCTGGAGCTGCTGCAGAGAGTTAAGGCGAAATATGATCCAAACTCAGAATTTGTGCTGGATCTTGTTTTGGATCCTACGCGTGAATTGAATGTACTTACAACAAAGGTTTCTCCGGCAAACGTTGAGACAGAAGAAGAAATTCCAACCTTTCCGGAGAGCGGTGCAATAAAAGCAATCAATCAGATTTTCCAAGAGATTGTGGAGAGCAGTGATGATACGTTTGATTTAGGAATGATTTCGCTGGATTTTGGAGAAAATATTGAGGTAGTACAAGCATATGTAGACGAGGATCAGGTCAGTACGCTGGAAGAGGCGGTTGAACAAGTTACAAAGGATCAGGAAAAGAGTAAGATTTATGAAGTAGAGTCGGGTGACAGCCTCTCTGTGATTGCGGAGAAGAATGAAACGACCATGGAAAAAATTATTGCAATGAACAGTAACATTGAAGATGAAAATTCGGTCATTCGTGTTGGAGACGAAATCATTGTTACAATACCGGAACCGGAACTGTCAGTTGTACGCACTGAAGAAGTATATTACGAGGAAGTTTATGACGCAGATATTGAATATATCGATAATGATGATTGGTATACGACTGATATGAAGACACTTCAGGATCCTGTCAGCGGCTACAGAAAGGTTGTGGCTGATGTTACCTATCGAAATGATGCAGAGATTGGACGCGTACTGGTTAATCAGGATATTGTCATGGAAGCGGTACCTAAGATTGTGGAGCGAGGTACAAAGACACCACCAACTTACTTGAAACCTATTTCGGGAGGACGTCTATCCTCGAACTTCGGAAGAAGAAGTGCACCGGTCAAAGGCGCATCTACCTATCATAAAGGTGTAGACTGGGCAACGCCGATTGGTACTGCAGTTGCTGCATCATCGGGCGGTACGGTAGTGAAAGCCGGTTGGGGAAGTGGTTACGGATATGTTGTTTATATCAATCATCCGGATGGCAGACAAACACGTTACGGACACTTAAGTAAGGTACTTGTGAAGTCAGGCCAGACTGTAAAACAGGGACAGAAAATAGCTCTAAGCGGAAACACAGGACGAAGTTCAGGACCACATATTCACTTTGAAATTTTGATTGGTGGTTCTCAGGTGAATCCGTTGAAATACTTGAACTAAATGAATGTCAGATGTTAATCGGCGGTCTTCAGACGGCCCGACAAAAGGTTGACACAAAATGAATTCATGCTATAATGAGCGTTAGTGAATAAATTATAAGAAATATAATTATCTGTTTATTATAAATTTTTGAGGTGCAGACATTGGAACAATACATTATTAAGGGCGGCAATCCGCTTGTAGGTGAGGTTGGAATCGGAGGCGCAAAGAATGCGGCACTGGCTATTTTGGCAGCATCTATTATGACTGATGAGACCGTGACAATTGAGAATGTACCGGATGTTAGGGATGTAAGTGTCTTGCTGCAGGCGATGGATGCCATTGGTGTGATTATCGAGCGTGTAGACAAGCATACACTTAAACTCAATGGTTCGGCGATTAACAGTTTGTGTATTGATAAAGAATATATTAAGAAAATCAGGGCTTCCTATTATTTATTAGGTGCTTTGCTTGGCAAATATAAAAAAGCAGAAGTGGCACTTCCGGGTGGCTGTAATATCGGAAGTCGTCCGATTGATCAGCATATCAAAGGCTTTCGAGCACTTGGCGCAGATGTGAAGATTGTCCGTGGTTTGATTCAAACAGAAGCAGAGAAGTTGATTGGAAGTCATATCTATTTGGATGTTGTGACAGTTGGTGCAACCATTAATATTATGATGGCAGCAGCAATGGCAGAAGGCAAAACGATTATTGAAAATG
>DATESB010000217.1:0-6546 GCA_035271065.1 Lachnospiraceae bacterium
CTTAATCTCCAGTTCTTCACTGTCTACCATGCTGACTGTAAATTGCTCAATATCTGCATGAAAGGTATACGTGCAGTTTGTATTCATTCCCGGAACATCCAACACATACGTAAACGGAATACTTCCTTTTAGCGAATAGAATGGGATACTGTCATCGGTTGTAATATAGAGAACCTGTACATCAATGACACCTTCTATCTCAATTCCGTCTTCCGTAATCTGTGTATCATCAATGACTGCCGTTCCCATGCTGTAGCAAATCTGCAGAATTCTTGCTCCGCTGTTTCTAACACGCAGATTTCCTCCTGCCCGACATTTACCGTTGTTTTTCACAAGAAAGCTCCGATAGTTTCCCTGCTCAGTAACGGTTGTAATTTCCTTTGTTACACCATATACATCTGACAATAATTCTAAAGATTCCTCTCGATACACCTTCATATGCAAATCCAAGACCGTGTCAACCGCTATGGAACGTTCCTCGCCGTCTCCGTCCGGACGCACTTCCAACTCTGTGTTACCGATTTCATATTGCATATCCAATAACATATCATCCGTACAGCCCTGACAATCTATGCTGCCTGCAAACGGAATACGCGTTTCAAACCAGCGAACCTTAACATCCTCTCCCTCTGCCTCATATAATAGGAACAGATTCAACTCTCCCTGTATATTTAGTTTTTGCTCTGCAGGTTTGAAATCAACTACACCGACACGGACATCCTCCCACAAAATCTCATAAATATTAGGCAGATTGGACGGCAAATCAACAGATTCCCGAATACGAAAGATATCTTTCTTTTCAATTGCTATCTCCGCAATCTCCAATGTTTTTTTACGATATTCAACCGGTTCATCGGAGCGCAGTTCTACTGCTGTCTCTTCATCCATAATATTTTCTGCCGTGACCAAAAAACTCACGATGCTTTTGATATTAAGTTTTCGTGAATTAATCAGCGAAATGGATAAATCCTCTATGGTATCTTTTACTTTAACGCTATCACCGTTTTCAATCCCATCCATATGTATAAACTCATCAAATGCAATGCTTCCGTCCACACATTGCATGTTCCTTTGTCCGTTATCACTCAAATACAGTACAGAAAAGCAAAGCCGTCCTTTCACGGTTACATGATTTTCAGACACTTTTACTTCCTCAATCTGCACATTCCCTTTATCAATCAACAACTTAAAAACATCGCTCATAGAATCCGGGATGTTGTAATCGTCATCCAATGTAATTTGCGTTGCTGCCCTGCATTTTGGTCTGTCCATATGTACATTCTTTTTAATTAGGTCCAAAAAAAGCCCCTCCTTGCTTGAATACGCTTTCTTCATTGTATTCAGCAAAAAGGAGCTGTATGCCTGAATTGTTCTAGTGAACCGCATGTATTAATGTCTTGATGTCTTCAATCTGATAGTTCTTCATATAGGCTTCAATTCCGTCAACCACTTCACTGGTTGTGTATGGGTTATGGAAGTTGGCGGCTCCAACTGCAACTGCTGTGGCTCCGGCAAGTATAAATTCAATTGCATCCTCTGCATTCATAATACCGCCCATGCCGATAATCGGAAGTTTCACCGCTTCTGCAACCTGATATACCATTCTGATTGCCACCGGCTTGATTGCCGGACCTGATAATCCACCTGTGCGATTGGCAAGTGCAAAGGTTCTTTTATGAATATCTATTTTCATCGATGTCAACGTGTTAATCAATGAAATAGCATCTGCTCCACCGGCTTCTGCCGCACGCGCCATTTCCGTAATATCCGTTACATTCGGACTCAGTTTCATAATAATGGGTTGTTTTGCTTTGTCCTTCAACGTACGCGTAATATTGTACAATGCATCAGCCTTCTGACCAAAAGCAATTGCACCCTCTTTGACATTTGGGCAGGAAACATTGATTTCAAGCATATCGACATCTGTATCTGATAATTTCTCTACAACCTCAACATAATCTTCCACACTTTTTCCGCAAATATTCACAATAATCTTTGTGTCATACTGCTTCAAGAACGGAATGTCACGCTTCATAAACACATCAATTCCGGGGTTCTGCAACCCAATTGCATTGAGCATTCCTCCATAGGTCTCTGCCACACGCGGTGTCGGATTGCCCTCCCAGGGTACATTGGATACACCCTTTGTCACAACTGCACCAAGTTTATTCAAATCAACAAATTCACCATATTCCATTCCTGAGCCAAATGTACCGGAAGCTGTCATAACAGGATTTTTGAATGTTACACCTGCAATTGTTGTCTTTGTATTGATCATAATGTAACCTCCTCAGCCAAGAATACCGGTCCGTCTTTACAGATACGTTTGTTATGCACCTGTGAATGTTCATCAACATCCTTTGTCTTGCAAACACAACCAAGGCAGGCACCAACACCACATGCCATTCTCTCTTCCATGGAAATCCATGCAGGAATTTGATTTTCTTCAGCATATTGCTTAACAGCGCGCAACATCGGTGTCGGTCCGCAGGCATAAATCAAATCTGCTGTCAATGCATGTTCTTTAATGGCATCCATAATATTGCCCTTTGTCCCCGCACTGCCGTCTTCTGTTGCAATATACAGCGTTCCGTTTTGTCTTAATTCATCCGTCAGAAAAAGTTTGTCCCGATATCCGACTACAATCTGCTTCTGATATCGGTTATCGTCTAACTGTTTTGCAAGTTCTAAGATTGGTGGAATTCCAATTCCGCCACCAAACAGGAATACCCTTTTCTGATTGGCAGACGCAACTCCTGCAACATCCTCATCTCCATTGATTGGGTACCCGTTTCCGAGCGGTCCGAGTATTGCTATGCTGTCACCCTGTTGATAAGTTGCAAATTCTGCTGTTCCTTCACCTGCAATCCGATAAACCATGCGAAGTCTGTTTTGACTTCTGTCAATCTCGCAAATGCTAATCGGACGCGGTAATAATTTCGATGCGTTTTTTGTATACACAGAAATGAACTGTCCCGGTTTTGCTGTCTGTGCAACAGAAGTTTCTATCCACATACTATAAATATCCGTTGCTATCATTTCCTGTGCAAGCACAGTTCCTTGTTCTTTTTTAAGCTTATCCATGCTACTCCTCTTCTCCTAATCATTCTGTTTATCTTCGTAAACAATGTTTCCTTCACAGATTGTATACTTTACCTTACCATATAATGAAATTCCCTTAAACGGAGAGTTCTCCGACTTAGATACAAAACCGTCAACCGTCCATAACTCATTTTCATCAAACAACACCAGGTCCGCCATTGCACCAACCTCAATGCTGCCTGCATCCAAATGATATAGTCTTGCAGGGTTAACAGTCATCCTTTCCATTAACTGCTGCAAAGTCAGATAGCCTGTCCGCACCAAGTTCGTAATTCCGAGTGCCAATGAAGTTTCTAATCCGATAATACCGCTTGGTGCCTCTGTCAGCGCTTTATTTTTCTCGTCCATACTATGCGGAGCATGGTCTGTTGCAATTAAATCGATCGTCCCGTCCTGCAAGCCCTGAATGACAGCCTGTCTATCCTCTTCTGTACGTAACGGTGGGTTCATCTTGGCAAGTGTTCCGTATTCTAAGACTGCATCTTCTGTCAATGAGAAATGATGAGGCGTGGCTTCCGCATGAATATTATTTCCTTGTTTCTTTGCCTCACGCACATACTCCACCGCTTCCTTGGAACTGATATGCTGTATATTAATCGTAACACCTGTTGACAGTGCCAACGCCAAGTCTCTTTTCACCAAGGTACTCTCTGCCTCTGACGGCGAACCGCCTATCCCAAGTTCTTTTGCTGCCCTTCCTGCATGAATACCATTGTTGGTAATAAGAGCAGGGTCTTCCTCATGCAGGCTCATCGGCAAGTCCAAACGCTTTGCTTCACACATTGCCTCCTGTAATAATTTCTCATCCATAATCGGAATGCCGTCATCCGTAAATCCGGCCGCTCCTGCTTTTGCCAATTCTGACATTGGTGTCATGTTCTTGCCTTGCATTCCTGTTGTAATGCAGGCAGCGGATAACACATGAATGCCTGTCTTCTTTCCTTCTTCAATTACATATTGTAACGTCTCTGTGTTGTCTACTGCAGGCTTCGTATTTGCCATACATACAACAGTTGTAAATCCACCCTTTGCAGCAGCTGCTGCTCCGGATGCAATGTCTTCTTTATACGTAAATCCCGGATCACGAAAATGCACATGCACATCAATCAAGCCCGGTGCTACCACCAGGCCTGTTGCATCAATTACATAGTCATCTTTTACAATATCATCTTCTGCAACGAACCTGTCACTCTGTCCGATAGCAATAATTTTCTCATCTTTGATGATAATATCCGTTATTTCATCCATGCCTGTCTTGGCATTCACCACGTGTCCGTTCTTAATAATCATGCTATAGTCTCCTTTGTGAGAACTCTTTCTAATTTTATCACAGCCTACTTTTTCTGTACAGATTTAATCAAATACAACTCTCAAATCTATGAATTCTGTCTTCAGTACAATATAGGGATAAGAAGAAACCTTTTGCACTTCTTCATCCTTCTTTGGTCCCAGCAGTGCCGTATCGCAATAAATCGCATTGCTCGTCAGATACAATTCTTCTACCTGAATATCGTACCCGCCCGTTGCCTGTTCTCCATAACCTGTCACAATATACAGATATTCTCTGTCACTGTATGTAAATTTAAACGGTTCCTCTTTCTTTGACTCAATCTGTTCCATTAACTCTTTCGGTAATTCATCCTTACTCAATACTGTAAATTCTAAATCCCTAATCTTCTCCGTGCTTGTTGTTTCAGTCTTGCAGCCTGTCAAGGTAAGTAATACGAGTATGAACCCGATTATCCTGATCACATGGACGTGATATCGCGTTTTATTTGATTTCATAACATGCATCCGCTACATATTTTGCTACATCATATGCAATAACAGTTTGACTCATTCTGACTAAAATATCTATTTGACTCATTCTGACTAAAATATCTATTGAGAAAAGATGCATATCGAAGTATAATAAGTGCGGGTGATAATAATATGATACGATTTATCTTAGCAGCACTATTTGTAGTTTTATTCTTAATTTTTAGTATTCCTCTACTCTTTGTGGAATGGATTATAGGTAAATTTAATATGGATATAAAAAACAGGAGTTCTCTCGCCATTGTCAATTGGGGATTTCGTGTTGTGACATGGATATCCGGTGTTCAAATGACTGTCATCGGCGAAGACAATGTTCCAAAGGATGAACCTGTTTTATATGTGTGCAATCATAGAAGTTATTTTGATATTGTGCTGACTTACATAAGGGTTCCCAGACCTACAGGCTATATTGCCAAAAAGGAAATGCTTCGTGTTCCTTTGCTGTCCAGTTGGATGAAGAACCTACACTGCCAATTCCTTGACAGAGATAATATCAAGGAAGGGCTTAAAACAATTCTGCATGCAATTGAATTAGTGAAAAGCGGTATCTCTATCTGTATCTTTCCGGAAGGCACCCGCAACAAAACAGACGAAATGCTGCCCTTTAAGGAAGGCAGTTTGAAAATTGCGGAGAAATCCGGCTGTGCCATTGTTCCTATGGCAATTACCAATTCCGCTGAGATTTTTGAAAATCATGCACCGAAAATCAAGAAATGTCATGTAATCTTAGAATATGGCAAGCCATTCTATGTAAAGGATTTAGAAAAAGAACAACAGAAGTTTGTTGGAGCCTATACACAAGGATTGGTTGCTGAAATGCTAAAAAAGAACGGGTAAAATTCAACTAGCAGAATCTAAGATTATTTCATTGTAATCTACAAGTCTATATGCTATACTGCAACCACATAAGTGCTATTTCTCTCTGAAATAGTACATTCATGTTCACTGATTACCCGATTGGCATATCATATTGTCCAACGGATCGTCGCGGCATTCGCCAAACGTTTCTCACCGTAACTAAACAACCAAGCATTTGTATTAAATACTAATTCAGTGCAATCATGTTACTCGTCCACCACATCACCTAGGAGAAACTATATGAAAAATAGCACCCTGTTACAAAATGCAACCGGTCCGGTTGAATACAAACTCACCAACGACTATCTATTTCGTGCTGTCTTTCAAAAGAACACTCACGTCCTCAAAGGACTTATCTGTAGCCTGCTCAGTCTGAAGGAAGCGGAAATCCAATCTGTTGAAATCCAAAACCCCATTAAACTCGGCGAATCCTTTGAAGAAAAGGACATTATTCTTGACCTTAACATTTTATTGAACAATGCGCAGCGTCTCAATATCGAAATGCAGGTCTGCGACTTAAATGACTGGCTGGAACGCTCTCTTTACTATCTGTGCCGTGCCTATTGCAGTCTAAATAAAGGCGATGACTACATAGACGTTCTTCCAACTATTCATATCGGCATCCTAAACTTCACTTTATTTCCTGATGAACCGGAATTCTATTCCAAAAACCTGATGACGAATATCAAGACCCATAAGGTTTATAGTAGTAAATTTGCGCTCAATGTGCTAGACTTAAAGAGTATCAACTTGGCAACCAACGAAGAT
>DATESB010000218.1:0-6433 GCA_035271065.1 Lachnospiraceae bacterium
ATATCACCAACGTTTTACTTAGGAATACAGCGGTTATTCATTATGAGGATGCCATAGCCTTCATCTGTTCCATCCGGCGTCCGTTCGCCAATCAACTTAATCACCCAAACCTGAATTTACTGTTCCTACGCTGACACTTCCAATCCGGTATACAGCTGATAATACTTGCCCTTTTCCTCCAGCAATTGTTCATGTGTACCGCGTTCAATGATGTGACCCTGCTCAAGTACCATGATACAATCGCTGTTCTTAACGGTAGAAAGTCTGTGTGCAATGACAAATGTAGTTCTGCCATGCATCAGTTTATCCATACCTTCCTGCACGATTTTCTCGGTACGTGTATCAATCGAGCTGGTTGCCTCATCCAAAATCAATACCGGCGGATCCGCAATTGCCGCACGCGCAATTGCAAGAAGCTGACGCTGTCCCTGGCTCAGGTTTGCGCCGTCACCGGTCAATTGCGTGTTGTAGCCATCTGATAACTTACGAATAAAACTGTCCGCATTTGCAAGTTTTGCTGCCGCGATGACCTCTTCATCCGTTGCATCCAGCTTGCCGTAGCGGATATTTTCCATAACGGTACCCGTAAATAAATGCGTATCCTGTAATACAATTCCGAGTGAATGACGCAAATCATCCTTCTTAATCTTATTGATATTAATTCCGTCATACCGAATCTTACCGTCCTGAATATCGTAGAAACGGTTAATCAGATTGGTAATCGTCGTCTTGCCTGCACCGGTGGAACCAACAAAGGCAATCTTCTGACCCGGTGTTGCAAACATTTCTATATTATGAAGTACCATTTTCTCGTCATTATATCCAAAGTCAACATCATCAAATTCCACGTCGCCCTTTACTTCTACATAGGTCGTTGTATCGTCTTCTTTGTGATAATGCTTCCACGCCCAAACTCCGGTACGCTCAGCCGTTTCCACAAGTTCACCGTTTTCACGCTTTGCATTTACCAGTGTCACGTAACCTGCATCTGTCTCAGGTGTTTCGTCGAGCAACTTAAATACACGGTCTGCTCCGGCAAGCGCCATGACAATACTGTTGAGCTGCATGCTGACTTGATTAATCGGCATATTGAAACTCTTATTATAAGTTAAGAAACTAGCCAGTTTTCCCAAGGTAAATCCGCCGAAACCGCCAAGTGCCAGCGCACCACCAACAATGGCACAGAGCACATAACTGATATTTCCGATTTGTGCATTGACCGGCATCAGGATATTGGCAAATTTATTGGCATTGTCAGCACTATTAAACAACTGATTGTTCAGCGCATCAAACTGTTCAATACTCTCCTGTTCGTGGCAGAATACCTTGACTACCTTCTGCCCCTCCATCATTTCCTCGATATAACCGTTCAGTGCTCCGATATCCTTCTGCTGTGCAGCAAAGAATTTACCCGACTGCCCCGCAAGTTTTGCTGTTGCAAACAATGTTGCACCCACCATTAACAATGTCACAATTGTAAGCGGAATGGATAACAGCACCATGCTGACAAACACGCTGACAATGGTAATCGCACTGGAAAATAACTGCGGAATACTCTGAGAAATCATCTGTCGCAGTGTATCAATATCGTTGGTGTAGATTGACATGATATCTCCGTGCGCATGTGTGTCAAAGTACTTAACCGGCAGGCTCTCCATATGAGCAAACATATTATCACGCAAGCGTTTCAGCGTGCCCTGACTCACATAAATCATGAGTTTCGTCTGTATATAAGCAGCTGCAGCACCGCACAAATAAAAGATTGCAACCTTTAAGATAGCATTTGCCAGCCCTGAGAAATCAGGATTATCTACCTTTAATAACGGCACGATATAGCCGTCAATCAACGTCTGCATAAACCATGTACCACGTACATTGGCAAGCACATTAACGAAAATGGAGATTACAACGATAATGCAATGTGGAGCGTAATATTTGAATACATATCCAAACAGTCGCTTCAGCACCGCGCCCGGATTTTCAATTGTCGGCTTCATGCCACGCATGCCTCGTGCCCCCATTGGACCTCTTGGACCACGCATCTGTCTTCCTTCTGCCATTATCGCTCACCTCCGTTCGCATCAAAGTCACCGGTTCCACCAGTTTGCGACTCGTAAACATCTCTGTAAATTTCGTTATTTTCCAGTAATTCTTCATGCGTTCCAAACCCGTCAATACAGCCATCTTCCATAACAATAATATGGTCGGCATCCTGCACGGAACTGATACGCTGTGCAATAATCAGTTTGGTTGTACCCGGTATCTTCTTCGCAAATGCCTCACGGATTTTCGCATCTGTAGCAGTATCTACCGCACTGGTGCTGTCATCCAAAATCAAAATCTTCGGATTTTTCAGCAGTGCTCGCGCAATACTCAGCCTCTGTTTCTGTCCACCGGACACATTGGTACCTCCCTGCTCGATACGTGTATCATAACCGTCCGGCATTTTATCAATAAATTCATCCGCACATGCCAAATGACACGCTTCCTTACATTCTTCCAACGTTGCCTCTTTATTTCCCCAGCGCAGGTTCTCTAAAATAGTGCCCGAAAATAAAACATTCTTCTGCAGCACAACCGCCACCTGATTACGAAGCGTCTCCAAATCATAATCCCTGACATCCTTACCGCCAACCAGGACACGCCCACCGGTCACATCGTAAAGGCGACTAATCAGATTGACAAGCGAAGACTTTGCACTACCGGTACCACCGATAATTCCGATTGTCTCACCTGCTTTAATTTGCAGATTAATATCATTCAGTACCGGTTTCTCACTATCTTTATAATAACGGAACATCACATGGTCAAATGTAATGCTGCCGTCTGCTACATGAAATTCAGGATTGACCGGATTAGTCAAGTCTGTCTCTTCATTCAATACTTCTGTAATACGCTCTGCGCTTGCCATACTCATTGTCACCATAACAAAAATCATGGAAAGCATCATCAGACTCATCAGGATATTCATACAATAGGTCAGCAGACTCATCATTTGCCCGGTTGTCAGTGAACCCCCTACAATCATCTTCGCGCCCAGCCAGCTGATTGCCAGAATACAACCATAAACCGTAATCTGCATAATCGGATTATTCAGAGCAATGACGCCCTCTGCCTTAACGAACATCTTGTAGATACTCTCGCTGGCTTTCATGAATTTATTCTTTTCATAATCTTCCCTGACATACGCCTTAACCACGCGGATGCCGGACACATTTTCCTGTACGCTTGCATTTAACGCATCATATTTTTTGAATACAACGCTGAAATATTTCGTCACCTTGCGTAAAAGGAAAAACATGCAGATACCAAGGAACACAACAGCCACCACATAGACGCTTGCCAGTTTTGCATTGATGATAAATGCCATCGTCATCGCGATAATCAAGCTGAACGGTGCTCTCGTGCACATGCGTAAAATCATCTGGTATGCATTTTGCAGGTTCGTCACGTCCGTCGTCAATCTTGTAATCAGTCCCGATGTACTGTATTTATCAATATTGGAAAATGAAAACGTCTGTATGTTATCATACATCGACTTTCTCAGATTACGTGCAAATCCTGTTGATGCTTTGGCGCCGAACTTGCCGCCCAGTACACCAAACGTCAGCCCCAGCACTGCTGCCACAACCATCCATGCCCCTACCACATAGATATGTCCCATATTTCCCGCCTCTACTCCGTCATCAATAATCGATGCCATCATCAACGGAATAATCATTTCCATAATGACCTCACCAATCATGCACAATGGCGTTAAGAGGGATACTTTCTTAAATTCCTTGATTTGTGCCCCTAATGTTTTTAACATTCTCTGTCATCCTCTCTAATATGTCTAAACAAATCTTTAATTCTTCGTCTGATATTCCTTCGCACAACTGCTCATTAAACTGCATCACACCACCTGCAAAAAGTCTGCCGATTTCACGTCCCTGCTCCGTCAGCACCAGTTCTCTGTATCTTCCGTCTGCCTTTGACGGAACTCGCTTCAGAAAACCGTTCTTCTCCATTACATTAATGACTTCGCTCAGTGTCGATTTGCCAATCTCAATATGCTCCTCAATATCCTTCTGAAATACCGGAGTATCCTGATGCTTCATCAAATGTCCCAAAATACCCATTTGCAGCATTGTAATATTCTGATTCAATTCTTCCCTTGTCCGCATACAACTGACATGCCGGATGGAATTATTCAGAATACGCAGCTGATTTCCCAAGGACTGCTTCAATTCCATAATGATACCCCTTTCCCTTCAGGTTGAAACAATAAAAGAACACAATAAAATAGTTCGTGCACGAATCATAATACGCCGAACTATTTTATCTGTCAACAAGATACTATAAAGTTTATGGACTTTAGAAAGTTTTAATACTTATATGCTACCACAACCTGCTCTCGACTTCACTTCTTAGGAACATTTTATTCTTCGCCGCTGTTTTAATCGGATGAAGTTTATCACGTTTAATCAAATCATCTGCATTTTGCCGCGTGCATTCCAGACGTTCACACACTTCCGCCGTATTCAGAACATTTTGAGTTGCAAAATGACAAAAGTCCTCATGCGAAAGTGGTAGTTCCATACCACATTTCATAAGCGCAACGGCTGAACAGTCTATCACTCCATTCCATTCAATTCCATAACCACCTGCTTCCACATGAACTTGTGCAAAATAATTCTTCACATACTCTGTTGCATCACGCTCAATTGGCAAATCCTCTAATCGGTATAATCTCACTGACTGATTATGAAAGAACACAACCAACCGTTCCCTCGACACAAGCACATCTTTGATATTTGCTCTTAATCGCTCTTGCACAAATGGAGGTACTTCACTCTCAGGCAATTCTTCCACATAGCAGTCATCCTGGCTGCAAATCCCCTGACTCAGTAAAAGCAATCGATAGGAATCATAATGTTTCAAATGATTCTCCCGCAGAATCTGCCCAAGATTCTGTCGCTCCTGTGGCACAATTCTACTCTCCACCCATCTTTCACTCCATGTGGAATCAACCGTATAACATCCTTTTTTTGCAAACAATTCAAGCATCAGTGGTAAATCCACCGGTTCTGTGTCCGTCGGAATTTCAATATAGTACCTACCGGCTTGTTCAAAATAAACCAAATATGCCTGTGCCTCATTTTGATTGTATTGATTATAAATTCCGCAGACTTTCAAATTGCTTCCACCTCTTCCATATCATTTCCCAAATCTTATCTAAATGTTGTTTCGTCAGGATTTCATCGAGCCCTGCCAAAATGACATCTTTATCTGTCTCCCATAGCCGTCCCAAAAGTTGCAAATCATCATTCGGAATTAAATTTAAATTATCAAATGCAGACTTTCCTCCAACGAAACATTGCACCGGCTTTTCTTGCATTACCTGATATTGTTCAATTTCTTCTTTCGTATGACAACTGAATAGTAGTGACAACCCTTGATCAAACAATGGTGCCAGCATTACATTTCCCTTTTTATCACTAATGATTTCTATATTGGCTCCATGTCGATCTCTGTTCAAAACCAAATAATCTATCACTAACATATTATAAATCTGTTGTTTCCAGCCTTTTCTGACACAAAAATCCAGTGGCTTTTCTCCCTCTGTACGCTCCAGCTGATAGTAGTCTTCCAGTGTCATCTTTTTCTCACCTGATTTACGGAAATTTTCAGAAACACAAAGATAAGTTTCATATTTCTGCTTCTCAATTTTTATATCCGCATGTATCAATTGATATTGCAAATGAGGAATCTTCAAAACATCCAACAGCCTACAAACAATCAACTCATTTACACATTCATGTCCAACAATTCCGTGTACACTGTCATAATCAGATAGTTTGTAATAAAGCTTACTCGTTCCTCGTTCTTCTGTGGCTTTCAAAAATGAGCCTGCCGTTCCTGAAGAACTTCTGATTTTCGTCCACGATAGATAGGTATAATCCTGTTTGTCTAAGACTAAATCCTGCATATTGATTCCTCCTTTCTCATGTTTTCATTATAAGAGCCAACTTGACATATGTCAAGTTGGCTCTTATCTGCTTTGTGTTTCTATATAATACACATTTTAACTTTACTCGCCACGAATTGTATCCACAATCGTCATTTCCCGAATCCGCTTTGCCGGCCCGCAGACAGCCAGAAAAGTTGCTGCGCCTACCGTCAGGACAATCAACAGCAATGCCGTTACAGGCAACGTCCATGCATCACCCCACCTGAACGTAATCATCCCTTCAAAAATCAGTTTATGCAGTGGTAATCCTATGATACAACCCAGAGCTACACCACTGCCCGCATTCGCAATTCTTCAACGGATTTTGCAATCACATCTCCCACCCTACAGACTTCTCTGGAAAATGAAATACTGCCGGCATCTAACCGCATCACCTTGAGTAACAATTGAATCAGCCTGTCCATACGGTCTAATGCCACT
>DATESB010000219.1:0-4150 GCA_035271065.1 Lachnospiraceae bacterium
CGCATACTGTCATAATCAGATAATTTGTAATATAACTTATTTTTCCCCTGTTCCTCTGTTGCTTTCAAAAAAGAACCCGCAGTTCCGGAAGAACTTCTGATTTTAGTCCAAGAAAGATACGTATAATCCTGTTTATCTAAGATTAAATCCTGCATAATAGTTCCTCCTTCTTTCTACTATACATTATAAGAGCCAACTTGACGTATGTCAAGTTGGCTCTTGATTATCACTGATAATATACCACAAATTGAAGTTTTAAATTCAGGTTTCGTAAACTATTCGCCACGAATTGTATCCACAATCGTCATTTCCCGAATCCGCTTTGCCGGTCCGCAAACAGCCAGCCCTGTAGCAGCCCCCACTGTCAAAACAATCAACAACAATGCCGTTACAGGCAGCGTCCACGCATCACCCCACCTGAACGTAATCATCCCTTCAAATATCAGTTTGTGCAACGGTAATCCAATCAAACAACCAAGCGCGATCCCACTGACCGCATAAGTCAATGCTTCAGTCGACACCATTCTGATGACTTGCTTGTCGCTCATGCCGATTGCCCGCATTGCTCCATACTGCCCCAACCTTGCTGATACACTCATTGCAATACTGTTAATAATGTTAAAGACTGAAATCAATGCAATAATCACTAAAAATCCATAGATGAAAAGTGCCATGGAATAATATCCGCCTTTCACATCTCTGTTATTCATTCTTTGATCGGAGAATGTAATGTTCTCTCCTGCTATCTGACGGATTGCAGAAACATCTTCCTCTGTCGCTTTCTTATTAAGTTGTATATCAAGAATGGTATATCCGCTTTCTCCGGTCAGTTCTCTAAACGTTGCTTCAGAACAGATAATCGTTTCTACACCTTCCTCACGGCTGAAAGGACACTCCGACAACACACCTGCAACCTGCACAGTCTGTGACATTTTCATCGTCTCGCCTTGCACCGTCATCTCTGCTACATCAACAACTACCTTCTTAGACTCTGCGGCTGCCACCTCGGCAGTTTCACTGTTTTCTGCCGTCTGCCCGCTAAAATCAATCTGCAACTCATCACCAACCCGCAACGGATTATTCATATCATACACAGTGAGAACTGCCCCACCGTTTACGACATTTTCAAGTTCGCCCTCTGTCAGCGCATCTTCCGCCCAGCCAAACTGATTGTCTTCATATGAAATCAGATTAATCATCAACTCTTTTCCGTCAACAACTGTCGGCAGATTATAAGCAAACATTCTCCCATAAACTCTCTTCGCTCCATTTTCCTGCTGTATCTGTGTCAGCATTTCAGGCGCAATCGAGCACGTATTATCCGCACTAATCACAGACAAATCCGGTGTATACGGCTTCAACGGTCTCAACGCATGTCCCAAGAAATCAACTGCTGTTGTAAATGCCAGAAACAAAACAATGCTAAATGCAAAGGAGCCTACCATGAGGCGGAAATTCTTCTTGCTCCCACGCGCATGATGAATGCCAAGTGCTGTCTCAACATGAAACAATCCAACTTTTGCACCTTTCCTTACTGTCTCTGTCTGATAGAAATTTCCTGATACCGCAGTCAGCGGCGAAACCTTTGCCGCACGTTTTGCCGGTGCCTGCGCTGCAAGCAAAACCGTCACAATACCAATGACCACACCCGATATAATTCCAAGCGCACTAACTCCAAACACAGGCATTCCTGCAAAATAACTTGGACTCAACACGCGCAACATATTACACAAAATACACGTAATAATCATGCCACCGCCAACGCCAATCGGAATGGCACTCTTGCACCAGTTCAGCGCCTCAAGCCGCACAAAATGCTTGATTTGTCTCTTGGTCGCTCCCTGACAACGTAACATTCCAAAGAATTCTGTTCGTTTTGCAATGTTACTGTTCAAATTACTTGTAATCATCAGCACTCCTGCTGTAATAACCAAAACAGCCAATACGATTGCCACTCCATAGAGTTGCTTAATATAGGAATCCTTGCTCATACCCATAATGCCGAGCAACTTTTCATTTCTGCCTACCTGTTCCTTCGTAAGTGCCAATTCAGACTCAACCGAGGTAATTGCATCCGGAATATAACATTTATCCGAGAACTGTACATAATACGCTCGATCCTCGGGTGCTTTCCCTGCTCCAAGAAGTGCCAGTGTCTCCGGATTGACAAAGACACCGATTGCATCCTCCTTCATAATAGAGCCGGTATTACCTGTGAAACCTGTCACAATCAATTCTTCAGCATTTTCATTCGGAAGACTCAACATAACCGAGTCGCCCACCTGCACACCGAGTTTTTCCTTCGCATTTACAGTCAGCACAGCCTCAAGCGGCACCTGCTCAAGTTCTTGTCCTGCCTCCTGCCCTGTCTCTTGTCCTGCCTCCTGCCCTGTCGCTGCACTCTCCGACACATACTCACCTTCCACAAGTTCCGCCGCAGGCATCAGTTGATAAAAATCTTCCTCAAACCCACAGACTACCACTCTGTTCCCGTCTATTTCATACGCTTCTTCCATCTGATAATTCAACACATCATACCATGAAGCCGCTGTCACGTCCGAACGCGCCTTTATTGCCGCAGCCTGCTCCAGGCTCAATTCTTTAAACATCGCATGCCAGTTCCCGTCAGAATTGATTGCCTGAATATACTGGCTCCGTATCTCCATGTCCGCCATACTAAAAATAGCCGTCACTAAAAAAACAGCCAAAACAATGCACACACGCGTCATTTTACTCTGCTTCTTATGTATCTTTGCCGAAATTGGGATTAAATCCAGATAACGTTTCATCTCGTCACCCCTCCCAAATCGCTGATGACACCGTCAGTCACGCGTATCACACGGTCTACGGCATCCGTCAGGTTCATATTGTGGGTAATCATCAGAACCGTCTGTTGAAAATGTCTGGATGCCTGTTGCAATAAATCCATGACATCCTGACTATTTTTAGAATCTAAATTTCCTGTCGGCTCATCTGCCAACAATAGCATCGGTTTCGTCATAAGTGCGCGCCCGATAGCCACTCTCTGCTGCTGTCCGCCCGACAATTGACTCGGAAGATGATGACGTCTCTCCGTCAATCCAAGCACATTAAGCATCTCTTCCACACGTGCCTGATCAGGTTTCTGATAATCCAGCAACAACGGAAATACAATGTTTTGCTCCACCGTCAATTCCGAAACCAACTGATATGACTGAAATACAAATCCGATATTGCGCCGTCTAAAAATGGTTCTGTCATTTTCTTTCATGGCAAATAAGTCCTGCCCATTCAGCCACACCTTACCCGAAGTTGCGTCATCCAAACCTCCGATGCAATTAAGCAAGGTGCTCTTACCTGAGCCTGACTCCCCGACAATCGCCGTAAATTCGCCCTTCTTCATTGTAAACGAAACGTCTTTCAGCGCCTCCACTAACGTCTCGCCCGTTCCATAATTCTTACATAAATGTTCAACTCTCAATAATTCCATCTGAATTGCCTTCCTTTCTGAATCATCCTAAATTCAACCCAAATCCTCTCAGAATTCCCGTAACTCTGTCTTGAATCCATCCTGAATTTACTTTCACTCTATCATCCCAGCCTTACGTTCAGATGAATTGAATCTTACAATTCAGTAAGAAAGACCTTTTTGAAACCAATGGTAAATGTAGTGCCTTCCCCTTCAACACTATGTACCGTAAGCGAACCATCCTGCCCCTCAATAATTGCTTTTGCAAGTGGTAACCCAAGCCCAATCCCCGGCGTATCACTTGCCTTGGAACCACGATAAAACCGCTTGAAAATGTGATGAATATCTTCCTGCGAAATGCCGCTTCCGTTATCTTGAACCATAATCCTAAGCATAGCAGGCGTCTCACTCCACGTTATGTCAACCAATCCACCCTCTTCGGTATGATCCAATGCATTTTTCACCAAATTGCTGATTGCCTCGCTTGTCCAAAGCAAATCGCAATTCATAAATGTCTCTCCACTACCCTCTATATTTAACTGCTTATGTTCCGTCACCGCGCGCATTCGCAATTCTTCAACGGATTTTGCAATCACATCTCCCACCCTACAGACTTCTCTGGAAAATGAAATACTGCCGGCATCTAACCGCATCACCTTGAGTAACAATTGAATCAGCCTGTCCATACGGTCTAATGCCACT
>DATESB010000220.1:0-6546 GCA_035271065.1 Lachnospiraceae bacterium
GATTGATGCCGGACATTTTGGTTTGGAGAAGATTTTTATTCCATATATGAAGGAGTTTTTACAACGTGAATTTCGAGATGTCATGGTATTTACACATCCGCTGACATCACCTTACGAGATTATATAGAGACAGAAGAAAGGCAGGAGGGAAAATGGAAAAAAAGATATTTCAGGTTACAGTTGATGAACAGGTAAGAGAGTATGAGGCAGGAACGACTTATCGGATGATTGCGGAGGAGTTTCAGAAAGATTATGATGCCAGAATTGTGCTTGCTATGGTAGATAAGAAATTGAATGAATTGCAGAAACCGGTTACAAAGGATTGCAGTATTACATTCAAAACAGTGAAGGACAGAACAGGATATAAAACTTATCGACGCAGTGCTTGTCTTTTGTTGATTAAGGCAATTCATGATGTGGTTGGTGAGGAGAAATTAGATAAGATTAAGATTGAATTTTCAGTTAGTAAAGGCTATTATGTCAATGCCTATGGTGACTTTCAAATCAATCAGGAGTTTCTTGATACAATCAAGGCAAGAATGGATGAAATGGTTGCTGCAGATATTCCGATTACCAAGCAGTCTTTTGCACTTGACGATGCGCTTAAGATGTTTAGTGACAGAGGCATGAAAGATAAGGAGCGTTTGTTCCGTTATCGCCGTGCATCCAAAGTAAATGTTTATGGGCTTGAGGACTTTGAAGACTATTATTATGGATATATGCTGCCGAGTACAGGATATATTGATTGTTATGAACTATTTCTGTATGACACAGGATTTGTGATTCAGATGCCTGTTCGTAAGATTCCGGGGGTGATACCTCCGTTTGAACCTCAACCGAAGCTGTTTGCAACGATGAAAGAGGCAACTTTGTGGGGTGACAAACTCGGCATTGATACAGTAGGTGCTCTGAATGATAAAATCTGCGAAGGAAACTTTAATGAATTGATTTTGGTGCAGGAAGCATTGCAGGAGAGTAAAATTGCTGATATTGCTGCGGATATTGCAGAGCGTGGTGGCAAGAAATTTGTTATGATTGCGGGACCTTCTTCTTCTGGTAAGACAACATTTTCTCACAGACTTTCCATACAGTTGCGCGCACATGGCCTGATACCGCATCCGATTGCAGTTGATGACTACTTTGTCAATCGTGAGTTGACACCGAGAGACGAGAACGGAGAATTTAATTTTGAATGTTTGGAAGCCATTGATGTGGAAGACTTCAATAAAGATATGAGTGCTTTGCTCGCGGGTGAAACAGTGGAACTTCCGAGTTTTAATTTTAAAACGGGTCTGCGTGAGTATAAGGGCAATTTCAAAACACTTGGTCCGGATGATATTTTGGTGATTGAAGGTATTCACGGATTGAATGATAAATTATCTTATGCGTTACCGGCAGAGAGTAAATATAAGATTTACATTAGTGCATTGACGTCCTTGAATGTGGATGAACATAACCGAATTGCAACGACAGACGGCAGATTAATCAGAAGAATGGTTCGTGATGCCAGAACACGTGGTGCAAGTGCACATAAGACACTTTCTATGTGGCAGTCGGTCAGACGTGGCGAAGAAGAGAATATATTCCCGTTTCAGGAGTCGGCAGATGCAATGTTTAACTCGGCATTGATTTATGAACTGGCTGTTTTGAAACAATTTGCAGAGCCATTGTTGTTCAGTGTTGGGAAGGATGATCCGGAGTATCAGGAAGCTAAGAGACTGCTGAAGTTCTTGGAATATTTCCTTGGTGTCAGCAGCGAAAATCTACCCAATAATTCTATTTTGCGAGAGTTTGTGGGAGGCAGTTGCTTCAACGTATAGATGTATTGTGGTAGTGTGCAATTGCGTTTCATGGTATATGGTTGCTTGACGCGGCATAAAAATTATGATATATTAACTTTTGTGAAAGGGCACATACTAAGTGATGTGCCCTTAGTTTATTAAAAAAGGGAGGAACTATTTATGAAAAGCATTAAAAAAGCAGTAGCATTAACATTAGTTGCAGCTATGGCATTTGCTATGGTTGGCTGCAGCAAAAAGTCGGATAAGTTCTTAATTGCAACCGATACGACATTTGCACCGTTTGAATTCGAGAATGAAGCAGGCGAAATGGTAGGTATCGACCTTGATTTACTTGCAGCAATTGCAGAAGATCAGGGATTTGAGTATGAATTACAGGTGCTCGGCTTCTCAGCAGCAGTTACAGCTCTGGAAGCAGGACAGTGTGATGCTGTTATCGCCGGAATGAGTATTACGGAAGAACGTGAGCAGAAATATGATTTCTCAGAGCCGTATTATGATTCGGGTGTAGGTATGGGTGTATTATCTTCTTCAGACATTGCTTCTTACGAAGATCTTGCAGGACAGACCGTAGCAGCTAAGGTTGGTACAGAAGGATGTACATTTGCTGAGTCAATTGCAGATCAGTACGGTTTTGAAGTAGTTCAGTATGAAGATTCATCCAGTATGTATCAGGCAGTACTTTCAGGCAATGCAGTTGCATGTTTCGAAGATTATCCGGTTATGGGATATGAAATCTCAAGAGGCATGGAATTAAAGATGCCGTTACCGATGGAAGCAGGTTCTTCTTATGGATTTGCAACCATGAAGGGCGCACAGCCGGAATTGGTTGAAAAATTCAATGCAGGTCTTGCTAATTTAAAAGCCAGCGGAAAGTATGACGAAATTCTGAATACATATGTTGCAAAGTAATTCTTGATTTACAAGTGTGTATGAAGTAAAATATTAAGGTAGCACCGTTTGATGTCGGCTGCTACCTTAAGTTTTATTAAAATGTTAACAAACGAAATCGAGGTATAGAATGAAAATCTTTGAATTATTCGTACAGTATTTCCCCTCATTTATGAGCGCGTTGCTCTTTACATTGGAACTGACGGCACTATCGTTATTGATTGCATCAATTATCGGTATTATCTTCGGTTTGTTCAGTGTATCGAGCAATAAAATACTGACAGGAATTACAAGAGTCTATGTAGACATCATCAGAGGAACGCCGTTATTGGTACAGGCTTTCTTGATTTATTTCGGTATCAGTCAGGCGCTCTCGCTTAGAATACCGGCAATGACTGCGGGTGTTATTACACTCAGCATTAATGCAGGTGCTTATATGACGGAGATTGTCAGAGGCGGTATTGAAGCAGTTGATAAGGGACAAATGGAGGCAGCACGTTCGCTTGGACTTACGTACCCGCAGGCTATGTTCAAGGTTATTTTACCACAGGCACTTCGTATGATGATGCCCTCTATTATCAATCAGTTCATTATTTCACTGAAAGATACGTCTATTTTATCAGTTATCGGTATCAGAGAGCTGACGATGAATGGTAAGATTATCATTGCCAATAATATGGAAGCCATGAGAATGTGGACCATTGTTGCAGTTTATTATCTGGTTGTGGTTACAATCCTATCCAAGATAGCAAAGAAGTTGGAGAGGAGGATGTCTTATGGAAAATAGAAAGACTAAAATCAGTGTCAAGGGACTCGTTAAGACCTTTGGCGATTTGGAAGTATTAAAAGGTATGGATGTTGATGTGGCAGACGGTGAGGTGTTAAGTCTCATAGGTCCGTCCGGTTCCGGAAAGAGTACGTTTTTACGTTGTATCAATCGTTTAGAGAAGGCAACAGCAGGAACGATTATGGTAGACGGGACAAATGTACTGGCCAAGGAAACCAACATTAACAAACTCAGAGAAAATATAGGAATGGTATTTCAACATTTTAATCTATTCCCGCATTTGACCGTGTTGCAGAACGTGACATTGGCTCCTGTACAGTTAAAACGTATGGATAAGCAGGAAGCAGAGAAACGTGGTATGGAACTCTTGCAGAAGGTTGGATTAGAGGAAAAGGCTTCAGCATATCCTGCACAGTTATCCGGCGGACAAAAGCAGAGAGTTGCAATCGCAAGAAGTCTTGCAATGAACCCTGATATTATGTTGTTTGATGAACCGACTTCAGCGCTTGATCCCGAAATGGTCGGAGAAGTGTTAGAGGTTATGAAGCAACTGGCCAAGGACGGCATGACCATGATTGTTGTAACACATGAAATGGGATTTGCCAGAGAAGTTTGTGACAGGGTTATCTTCATGGACGACGGCATGATTGTGGAAGAGGGAACACCGGAGGAGATTTTCTCACATCCGAAGGAACCGCGTACGATTAATTTCTTGAATAAGGTTTTATAAATAGACGAGCAAAAAGAGGTATCCTGCTTCGGTGGAATGCCTCTTTTTTTGCTGACAGAGAGTTATAAGTGTGAATAGGAGAGTTGTATGAGTATATTAAATGTAGAGCATTTGAGCCACGGCTTCGGCGACAGAGCCATATTTCAGGATGTCTCTTTCCGTCTGTTGGCGGGCGAACACATTGGCCTGGTGGGAGCAAACGGTGAAGGAAAGTCCACATTTATGGATATTATTACGGGTAAGTTACAGCCGGATGAAGGTAAGGTTGAATGGGCGAAGCGAGTGCGTGCGGGATATCTGGATCAGCATAGTGTGCTGGAACCGGGTATGACAATCAGAGATGTCCTAAAGAGCGCATTCTCTTTTTTGTTTGATTGGGAAGCGCAGATCAACCAGATTTATGATTCTATGTCAGATGTTAGTGAAGAAGAGATGCTTTCTATGCTGGAGGAAGCGGGTGTGCTGCAGGATTTGCTGACAACACATGATTTTTATATGATTGATGCAAAGGTGGAAGAGGTCGGAAAAGCATTGGGACTGACTGCAATCGGACTGGACAGCGATGTGTCGGAATTGTCCGGTGGACAGAGGACAAAAGTACTGTTGGCTAAATTGCTGTTGGAAAAGCCGGATATCTTATTGTTGGATGAGCCTACAAACTATTTGGATGAGGAACATATCGAGTGGCTGAAGCGTTATCTGAGAGAATATGAAAATGCATTTATCCTCATTTCACATGATATTCCTTTCCTGAACAGTGTTATCAATTTGATTTATCATATGGAAAACCAAAAACTGGAGCGTTATGTGGGCGATTATGATAAGTTTATGGAAGTGCATGAGGTGAAGAAGCAGCAGCTTGAGGCGGCATATAAGAAGCAACAACAAGAAATCTCAGAACTTGAAGATTTTGTTGCAAGGAACAAGGCGCGTGTTGCAACGAGAAATATGGCAATGTCCAGACAGAAGAAGCTGGATAAAATGGATGTCATTGAACTTGCACGAGAAAAACCGAAGCCGGAATTTCATTTTCAGACAGCAAGAACGCCGGGCCGGTACATATTTGAAGTAAAGGACTTGGTGATTGGTTATGATAAACCATTGTCGAAACCTTTGACACTTGCAATGGAACGTGGCGAGAAGATTGCTATGGTTGGTGCCAACGGTATCGGAAAGACGACGTTACTTCGTTCTATTCTTGGACTGAATCAGGCAATCAGCGGAAAAGTGACGTTGGGAGATTATTTGGAAATCGGGTATTTTGAGCAGGAAATTAAGGGAGAGAATAAACAGACCTGTATTGAAGAAATATGGGCGGAATTCCCCGGCTACACGCAGTATGAAGTGCGTTCTGCATTGGCCAAATGCGGGCTGACCACACAGCATATCGAAAGTCAGGTCAGAGTTTTGAGCGGAGGAGAACAGGCAAAGGTTAGATTATGTAAACTAATTAACCGGCAGACCAATATTTTATTATTGGATGAGCCTACAAACCATTTGGATGTAGATGCAAAAGAAGAACTGAAGCGTGCGTTGATTGAATATAAGGGAAGTATTTTGTTGATTTGCCATGAACCGGAATTCTACCAGGGCGTTGTGAATAAAGTATGGGATTGTGCAGACTGGAGCCTGCTCACGTAGGTGAATTGAGACAGTTATGAATAAGCCTTTCAAGAGAATCTGTAAACCTGAGGTCATCCTCTTTGGTTCTCTTGGAAGGTCCTTTTATATGGTGCTTTCCGCGTGACATGCGGGCGCGTTTATTCAGGTCGCGTTCCATGAGCAGTTGGTCAATGTTGTCGTTGGTGTACCACCTGCCGCTTTGGTGAATGCCGTAAGCACCCTTGCCAAGTGCCATGACAGCTACACCGTAATCCTGTGTGACTACAATATCTCCGCGGACACATTGGTTCATCAATGCAAAGTCTACGGCATCAGCACCAGCACCGATGGTTCTGACTTCACTGTAATCTGAGTGCATGATATGGTTCGTATCACAAAAGAGTGTGACCGGAATTTCATATTTTCTTGCAAGATGCTCTACAATTGCAACAACCGGACATGCGTCCGCATCTACTAATATTCTCATTTTTTTATTACTCCATTTGAATTGATTCTGTGGTTATCATATCATAAAAATGATGGACAGACCACCGACAAATACGGATAATCTTTTTTGTATTTGTTGTTTTTTAGGGATCAATCACAAATTTTGTGGGATAAAGGATTTCTGACATAAGTCTTCCTGCTGATATCAAACAGTTTAAGGAAGAAGTATTCATCATCACGATATCCGTAAGCCTGTCGTCTTAATGTTTTGATTTTGTTGTTTATACCCT
>DATESB010000221.1:0-2974 GCA_035271065.1 Lachnospiraceae bacterium
TCCATTAGCGTATCTGTTGCCTTCTCAATCGTACCCAAATTTCCAACTGTTAGGATAATATTTTCCTTTTCATCCAACCCTTGCTCTGCTTCTGTCGGAAGCGAAAAACCATTGGGAATATACAGAATTTCCTTCTGAAATACTTTCTGTAATTCTGACTGTATCAAAGTTGTCTCTACTGACACAATATCTGCCATTTGGATTGTTTTCCTCTTAATCCAGCCTATTGGATTCTTGGCAAGACAGTCACGCAATCCCTTATATGACATATCTAACTTCAAATAAACCTTTCCGCCTTTTGGCTTTCTCTTTTGATAAATCGGAATCCATATAAAAGATGCCAAATTCAAATGATACACATTGAGTACATCAATTTCCTTGCTTTTCTTACGCAAATAGCGTGCTCCATCCATCACTTTTCCCAGATGGCTCTTCTTAAGAAATTCCAATTTCAATCCCTGCACCTGCGTTTTGAGGTATGAATATCCGTCGGCGCTCTCATAGGTCACAATATAACTATCATATCCATGCTGTTTGTGAAGATAGTATGGTATCATACCCAGATCCTTCAATAGATGTACATTCTGCGTATTCGGAAACAATGTCACAAACTTCATTGCTTTTCCTCCATGAAACTCTCAATTGTCTCTGTCATTCGATCCCATGAGAAACGATATGCTTCCTCTTCAATATGTTCCTTAAATGCTTCTGCCTTATTCTCCTTAAAATATCTTTCGATTGCATCTGACAAAGCCTTTGAATCAAACGGCTCAACGATAAACCCTGTTTGATTGTCATTTACTACATCAGGCAATCCGCCGACATTGGTCACCAGAACCGGTTTTCTGAAACTGTATGCCACCTGAATCACACCACTTTGCGTAGCAGATTCATAGGGAAGTACTACCAAATCACAGGCAGCAAAAAACTTTTCCACCTGCGGAATCGGAATATGTCCTCCATAAACATCAACACAATCTTCTATTCCATTCTCTTTGATTAATGCGCGATATTGGTCTTCACTGCTGCCAAAGTCGCCTGCAATCAGCAAACGACAGTCCGAAAACGTCTCCTTTACCTGTGGCATTGCCTTCAACAGGTGTTTCAATCCTTTATATTCTCGTACCAAACCAAAGAACAGCAGGACTTTCTCATCGGGCTTAATATTCAGCATTTCACGCCCTTGTTCTTTTGTCATATTCTTTATTTTAAAGAAATTATAAGCAGGATGTACTGCAACTTTATAATTTGGATTTTTCACGACACTCTTTAAGTCTTCTGCATCCATGGTAGAGTGTGTGACAAAGAAGTCACCCTGTCGCAAGGCTGTCTTTGTCAGCCATGTATCTAACGGAAATCTCTCATGAGGAAACACATTATGGCAAATAAACATAATCTTACTGTGCTTAATCAACTTTGCAAGAGACCAAAAACAAGGTGTGAAATATGGATGGAGCCATTGAAATATGACCAAATCCGGCTTCTGACGATTGATATATCGTGCTGATGAAATCCAATTAAATGGATTTGCTGTATGAATCATATAGGTCACATCATCTATCTTGACTGTATCATCTTCATAATCCTTTTGTTCTTTTTTGAATAAAAGTTTGGGATATTGCATTGTATAAGAAAGTAGCTGTACATCATGCTTCTTCATCAATCCCCTATACATCAATCCTGTATAATACGATAATCCTGTCTTAAACGGATATACCGGTCCTATCATGATAATCTTCATATGTTTCCTCCGTTAACAATCTACTTTGCGTGAGGTTCTAAGATATCCTGCACTGCACACAACACATCCGGATATACTTTATCTGCATCTGCCGCTTCTGACACATCCGTTCCGACATAAACCGTCATACAGCCTGCTGCTTTTCCTGATAGGATATCTCTCTCAGTATCTCCTATCATATAAGATTCCTTCAAACTGATATTGTATTTCTCTGCTGCTTTCAAAATCATTCCCGGCTTTGGCTTCCTACAGTCACATTCTATCTTATATTCGATTCTCTCACCCTCAAACCCTCTGTCCGGATGATGTGGACAATAATAAATTGCATCCAGATAAGCGCCTTCATTTCCCAATAATGTCTCGAGTTTGTCATGCATTTGTTTCAATTCCGGTAAAGATACCATACCCTTTGCAATCACCGGCTGATTGGTAATCAAAATTGCAAGGTAACCACTCTGATTAATCTTACGCACAGCTTCTGCTGTTCCCGGTATCAGTTCCAATTGTTCAATATCTGTCAAAAGACCAACATTTACATTCAGCGTACCATCTCGGTCAAGAAAGATTGCCTTCTGCATTTCTGACAGATTCTTTGCCTTGACCATGCCCTGCCGCACATCTTCCTCTACAGCAATCAGCCTGTCCGGCGTGCCCATATCTTTTACATACTCCGGCGAATCATAGGCAAACAGTCTGCCTCCCGCAATCAACGGTTTTAAAATATCCCGATCCAAATCCCTCTTTTGCAAAGTAGCAAACTCATTCAAAATCTCTTTGTTGAGAAAGTGTAAACCGGCATTGACACGGTTCTGATACCAATGTCTCTCATCCTCTTTATGCAGCCATTGCTCTACCTGTCCATTCTCATCCACAACAATAATTCCACTGTCATACGGATGAGAATTGGGATGTGTCAGCAATGTGGCCACTGCATGATGTTCCTTATGATATCTATAAAAACGTTCCAGATCTATATCAAAAATAATATCTCCGTTCAATAACAGGAAATCCTCATCAGGCAACATTTCTTTCATCAGAAATAAAGCACCTGCTGTTCCGAGAGGTTCTTCTTCTGTGATATATTCAATATGTACGCCAAAAGAACTCCCATCGGAAAAATAGTCCTTGATGACATGTCCAAGATGCCCAAGTCCGATTATAATATCTGTATAGTCTTGCCTTTTCAGAACCTCTATCTGATATTCTAAAATCGGTTTGCTGCAAATCGGAATC
>DATESB010000222.1:0-6516 GCA_035271065.1 Lachnospiraceae bacterium
CTATGTCCTTCCCACTACTAGGGTAGACTAGGGACTTTCACCCATTAGAAACGTGCGCCGCCAGGCGCACAATAAAAACACGACATATTTCTATATCGTGTTTTCAAATATATGATAATTATTTGTCTTTCTAATTCTTAAAGGAATGTATCGGTGCAGGTATTCTGCCCTTACGGTTAATAAAGGCATCACAGGAAAATGGATTCACCGGCTGAATCGGCGCATACCCAAACAGTCCGCCAAACTCTACCGTATCACCAACTGTCTTTCCAATCACCGGAATCAGACGTACTGCTGTTGTCTTCTGATTGACCATACCAATTGCCATTTCATCCGCAATGATACCAGATATTGTTGTTGCTTTGGTGTCACCCGGAATTGCAATCATATCAAGTCCGACTGAGCACACGCAAGTCATTGCTTCTAACTTCTCAAGTGTCAAAGCCCCCGCTTCCACTGCATCAATCATTCCTTGGTCTTCACTAACCGGAATAAACGCTCCACTCAAACCACCAACATAAGAAGATGCCATAACGCCGCCCTTCTTTACTTGATCATTCAACAATGCAAGTGCTGCAGTCGTTCCCGGTGCTCCTGCATGTTCCAAACCGATTTCACATAAAATATCCGCTACAGAATCTCCGATTGCCGGAGTCGGTGCAAGTGACAAATCAACAATACCAAACGGAATTCCAAGTCTCTTCGACGCTTCACCTGCTACAAGCTGTCCCACTCTGGTTACCTTAAATGCTGTCTTCTTAATTGTCTCACACAAGACTTCAAAGTTATCGCCACGTACCTTAGACAATGCTGTCTTTACAACACCCGGTCCGCTAACACCAACATTGATGATTGCATCCGCCTCTGTAACACCGTGAAATGCACCCGCCATAAACGGATTGTCATCCGGCGCATTACAGAACACCACCAACTTCATACAACCAATCGAGTCACGTTCTTTCGTATATTCCGCAGTCTCTAACAGAATTTCGCCCATTAAACGCACAGCATCCATATTAATGCCCGTTTTTGTTGAACCCAGATTAACAGAACTGCATACCCTATCTGTACATGCCAATGCCTGTGGTATTGAACGAATTAAGTTCTCTTCTGCCTTTGTCATTCCCTTTGATACAAGTGCCGAATAACCGCCGATGAGATTAACACCCACCTGCTTTGCCGCCTCATCCAAGGTTTTCGCTAAAGTCACAAAATCCTCCGGCTTCTTACATGCCGACGCACCAATAATAGAAATCGGTGTGACCGAAATTCTCTTATTCACAATCGGAATACCGAATTCAAGTTCAATCTCTTTTCCGGTACTGACCAGATTTTTTGCCACTGTTGTTATTTTCTCAAATACATTTTTATTCAACCGTTCCAAATCATCGGAAATACAATCCAACAGACTGATACCAAGCGTAATGGTCCTGACATCCAGATTTTCTTTCTCAATCATTTGATTGGTTTCATTTACTTCAAATATGTTAATCATATACTTTGCTCCGTTCTAAAATTCTACCGTTTAATTGTGCTTTATACGCGATGCATTTTTGTGAAAATTTCTTCTCTTTGACATTTAATAATGACGCCGATTTCCTCGCCAATCTGTTCAAGTTCAGAAGCAACATCACCAAACGGTTTGCTGGAATCATTCATATCCACAATCATCATCATATTGAAATAATCCTGTATAATGGTCTGTGAAATATCCAAAATGTTAATTCTGTTGTTTGCCAGATAGGTACATACTTTTGCGATGATACCTACTGTGTCCTTGCCGATTACCGTAATAATAATTTTCTTCATCCTAATCTCCTCACTTGTTCCCTTAGAACAATTTCTTTAAACTTCCCATCAATCCTCGTGTCAGACTTCTTGTCACCTCTCGGCTTACTGTCCTTAACGCGGTATCTGTCATTTTTTCAACAGCGGACTTCTTCTGTCTACCTCCGCTTGATTTCTTGGTTGTTGATTTACGGGCAACTGTCTCTTTTTCATCTTCCACTGCTTCCTGCTTTAACTTTCGCTCCAGATATTCATATGCTGAATCTCTGTCAATATCACGATTATATTTATCAAACAAATTGCTTGATTTGATTACACCATCTCTTATGCTGGCATCCACCGTGCCCATATGACTCATCGGAGGGAGAATATATGCACGTTCCACCATTGTCGGAACACCCTCTTCATCCAATACCGAGACAAGAGCTTCACCTGTTCCGAGTTCTGTCAGCACCTGCTCACAGTCAAATGCCGGGTTAACTCTAAATGAACGCGCTGAAGCCTTGATTGCCTTCTGCTCATTTGGTGTATAGGCACGTAATGCATGCTGTATCTTATTGCCCAACTGTGCCAAGACATTCTCCGGAATATCAGACGGTTGTTGTGTAATAAAGTAAACTCCCACTCCCTTAGAACGAATGAGCCGTACCACCTGCTCTACTTTCTGCAAAAGCGCCTTTGGTGCATCATCAAACAGCAGATGTGCTTCATCAAAGAAAAATACCATCTTTGGTTTTTCTAAGTCCCCTGCCTCCGGCAAGTTCTCATATAATTCCGAAAGCATCCATAACATAAAGGTAGAATACAATAAAGGCTGCTGAAACAGTTCATCGCACTCCAGAATATTCATGTAACCTCTGCCGTTTCCGTCTGTTCCCATCCAATCAAAGATATCAAGTGCAGGCTCTCCAAAAAAGATATCGCCTCCCTGCTCTTCAAGTTGCAGGAGCGCCCTTTGTATGGAGCCAACACTCTGCGAAGAAATATTTCCATACTCGGTGCGGAACTCGCTAGCGTTGTCACCGACATAACGTGTCATAGATTTTAAATCTTTCAAATCCAACAACAGCATACCTTGATCATCTGCTATCTTGAAGATAATAGTCAGGATACCTGTCTGTGTTTCATTCAAATCCAAAAGTCGTGCAAGCAAATCCGGTCCCATTTCTGAAATGGTAGTACGAACCGGCAGACCTTTCTTACCGAACACATCAAAAAAACGTGTCGGATATTCACGGAACGAAAATGCACCTATCTGCAGCTTATCAATCCGCTTCTGCAAACCCTCATTCATTTCACCTGTTTTACACATACCGGTCAAGTCACCCTTGATATCCGCAAGAAATACAGGAACGCCCATATCCGAAAAAGACTCTGCCATAACCTTTAGCGTAATCGTCTTTCCTGTTCCGGTTGCACCTGCAATCAATCCATGTCTATTGGCCATTTTAGGATGCAGAAAAACTTGATTTTCTCCCTTTGCAATCCACAACTTATTTTCTTCCTTCAAAAACATATGATATCCTCCTCAAACAATACCTTTTGAATACATTTTTAATCACACTGCAATCAATTCAGAGCGTGAACTTCTTTTTGCAACACATATCGGGAAATCGCCCGCTTTATATTGATTGTCTGACATCGTAATCTCAAGTCTTACTGTTTCATATGCAAGTTCAGCCATATTATTTTCTGCACTTAAATGTCCAAGCAACACCGTCTTCAACTTATCATGCATCAATTCACTGAGTAATTGTCCTGATAGTTCATTGGAAAGATGTCCGAATTCACCTAATATTCTCTGCTTCAGATAATAAGGATAGCGTCCCACCTGCAACATCCTAACATCATGATTTGCCTCTAACAGCAATGCATCCACTCCACGGAATGCTTCTACTATGTAATCATCATATTTACCCAAATCTGTCACAACCGCCACGGACCTATCCTCATGCTGTACACGGTATGCAACAGGTTCATTGGCATCATGTGACACCCGTATCGGCTTAATGCGCAAATCCTCTATCATAAAGTCTTTATCCGCCTGTATTTCACGAAACAGTTCCTCCGGAATTTCTCCCAAAGTATGCGACTCTTTAATACCGCGAATGGTACCTGGTGTGGAATACATCGGTATCCCATAACGTCTTGCCAATACACCAAGTCCTCCGATATGGTCGGAATGCTCATGCGTAATCAGAATACCGTCAATATCTGCCGTTGTCAATCCGATTTCATTCAATCCCGCTTCAATCCGTTTGCCGCTAATCCCCGCATCAATGATTAGATGCGTGTGATCTGAACCGACATAAATACAGTTGCCGCTGCTCCCACTTGTTATGCTGCATAAATCCATCTTCTTACGACCCTTCTAAGCCATACCTCCGGCTTCGTACTCTCACTCTTTCCAATAAATATCAAGGACATCGCCCTGTTTTAACAGTTCCGTATAGGTTGCCTGTTTTCCGTTTAACAATGTAACAACACTGCGTCCCTGTGGCTGTGACAAGTCAAAGTTAATTAAGTCAAATACATCCACGTAAATGTAGGAACTCTTTCCCACCATATGTACCGGTGCGTTATTAACCGTAACCGTAATCGCAACCTTATCTTCTTTCACTTCCGATTTTTCTGCTTCTGCTGTCGTGTCGGCAGATGACGCCTTCTCCTGGTTCTCTTCACTATCATAGCCACGCTCAGACTCATCGTCACCGTAGTCGCCCTCGTAATCTGCATCATCACTCATATCGTCTGTCTCTGCCTCATTCTCTATATCCGACAGATGCAGTTCTTCCAACGTCCACACTACTGAAAAGTTCTCATACACTTTTTCTTCCGGTGTTGCCAACTTATTGTTCACATAGATCTTTGTTCCGTCCTTCAAGATAACATCCATGAACTCCACAATTTGCTGTACCGTATAATAATTCAACATCTGAATATCGTCATGCTCTTTGATATCATAATATCCCGATTGTAATGTTCCGTTCACAGTAGCAAATTTCGGTAACAGCACTTTCTGTTCATTTACAATCACCTGAATGGTGCTGTCGTACTCCGGTAGTTTCTGAATTTCCATAGATGCTGCCGCACCTGCTGTTGACTCCTTCACCACAATCTTGTCATTTGCCTGGATTAGTGCATTGATCCCTATTGAAACACCATTTAACGTAACAACCGCTGCTTCCCCAAGTTCACCACGCACAATACGCGGTTTTCCGTTTACGGTAAAGTTCAGTTCTTTTCCCCTCTTCGGGAACAGGCTCTCATTTGTGAAGTTAGCCTGCATTGCCGCATCCACAATTGCTAGTTTATTATTATCATATAACTTAATTCTCTCTCCGTTAAAATGAACAAAGATAAAGTTATTCTTCTGATCGTAGAAATTCAGACAGATACCGATTGGCGTGACATACATCGAGTCTTTCCGTGCATCTTCTGTCATGAAATCAATGTCTTTAAATACCTCTTCGCCACGCAGGGCAACGCGCTCTGCCTGGATGCCCATTTCTTTCGCCAGAGCCTCTGTGTAGCCGGTTAATTCACCACCGCCACCAACGATAAACACTGCACTAACAGGCTTTCCACCGTTCAGTTCTTTGATTTTATCTGCAACTTCCTTTGCCATATCCTTGACAATGCCTTCCGTCGCTTTCAACACATCAGCCGGCATAATCTTCTGATTAATCCCCATAATATCTTTATAGTTAATCACCGTCTTACGTCCGGATGCCAGTTTAATCTTCTCCGCCTGAATAAAATCAACCAAACAATGTTGCGCAACCACTTCTGTAATCTTATCACCTGCACGTGGTATCATGCCATATGCCACAATAGAGCCGTCACGTGTAATAGAAATATCACTTGTACCCGCGCCAACATCCACCAGTGCAATATTAAGCATCCGATACATCGGAGGAATTGCCACCTGAATTGCTGCAATCGGCTCAAGTGTCAGATTCACTACCATTAAATCAGCAAATTCCACTGCTTTATACAAGCCATCTACTACTTCGTCCGGCAAAAAGGTCACGATAATATCTGCTGAAATAGAAGCCGCCTTGTGATTTTCCAAAGAACTGATTGGATAATGGTTCAGATAATAGTTTACAATCGTATATCCAACACAATAAAACTTGATATCCATTTGATTACTCTCCTGAAACTCGTCATAGGCCTTCTCAACTCCAAGCATATCCAATGCATAAATCTGCTCCGGTGTCACGCTCATTTCTTCAGGAAGATCATAATCCACATGTGTTGTCACTGTCTTAAGAACACGACCTGCCGCTGCAATACAAACATCCGTCAGACTTCTTCCAACCTGCTTCTCTAATGTCTCTTTAACCGCTTTGATTGTTTTACCAACCTTTGCAATATCATGGATTTGTCCGTCTAACATAGAGCGGGTTTCATGTTCCTTTGTCTGCTGTGCAACTACATGAAACGTTTCGCCGGTTTTATATCCAACCGTTCCCACAATACTCCTTGTCCCGATATCAAGCCCAAATACCAACTGCCCCGGATATTTATGATTATCTGCCATAATTCGTCCGTACCCCCATTGCTTTTTATCTTCTATCTCATACCCTACTGCAAATACTGTCTTAGTTGTTTCTTGGTTTCTTCCAAATCACCGCTGTTATCAATCACCACTGCACAATGTCTGCGAAATGTCTCTTCATCAGACTGACTGTTCATGATACCGTCTATTTTTTCTTCGGAATA
>DATESB010000223.1:0-22708 GCA_035271065.1 Lachnospiraceae bacterium
CTGTGATGCATTGAATGCTGCAAGGTTGCTTGCATATAATGCCTGTCTTGCTGCTTCTGCTTCTGCTGCCTGTGACTTTACTGCTGACTGTGATGCATTAAATGCTGCAAGATTTGTCTGATATAATGCTGCTCTTGCTGCTTCCTGCTCTGCTGCCAGTGCTTTCACCTTAGCTTCTGCTTCTGCCTGTGATGCCTTTACCTCTGCTTCTGTAATAGCGAAAGCCTTTGTAGGTACTGCTGCTGTAAGAGCTGCACAAAGAGCTAACGATAAAACACAAGCCACTGTTTTCTTAAAAAAATTCTTCATTTGAAAATCCTCCTTATTTTGTAGGTGTACGAACATTTTAATACTTTTAGAGCGAAAAAGCAACTCTTTTTTGCTAATGTTTGCTATTTGTTTGCTATTTGTGCTGTTTTTTTGTATATTGCACTAATTGTATCTATTATTTCAAATGTTTTTGTGAATAATGGATATTGATTTTATACCTTTCATCATGTAAAAAACCGATCACCGCAAAGGGTGACCGGTTAAAGTCTATTTTACTTAATCTAATGTATAAGGCATTAATGCAACGTGACGTGCTCTTTTGATTGCTACTGTAAGAGCTCTCTGATGCTTTGCACAGTTACCTGTGATTCTTCTGGGAAGAATTTTGCCTCTCTCAGATACATATCTCTTCAATTTATTAACGTCCTTATAATCGATGGTGTTGTCCTTGCCACAGAACACACAGACTTTTTTTCTTCTGCGCATACCGCCGCCTCTTCTCTTCATGGGAGAATCGGATCTGTCACCTGATGGTTTATTATATGCCATTTCTATTACCTCCTGTTTGATTTGTCATTTCACTTAATTAAACGGCAGTTCCTCGTCTATTCCGTCCGGAATGTTCATGAAACCGTCGCCTGCCGGAGCAATTGCCTCAGGCTTTGATGCTGCTACGTAGCCCCCTTCGTTTGCAGCGGCTTTACTTTCAGCAAATTCCTGTTCTTCGACAACTACTTCTGTCGTATATACCTTGACCCCATCTTTATTCGTATAGCTTCCGGTCTGAATTCTGCCGGTTACAGCAATCTTTGTTCCTTTTCTGAGGTACTTCTCGCTGAATTCAGCGCCTCTGCCGAATACCACACAGTTGATGAAATCAGCTGTCTGTTCGTCTCCGTCTCTCTTGAAACGTCTGTCAACTGCTAACGAATATCTCGCAATCGCTGTCTGGTTGTCACCTGATGAATATCTGACTTCGGGGTCTCTTGTCAATCTTCCCATTAAGATTACTTTATTCATACCTATCTCTCACTTTCTGTTTATGCTTCCTGTTTCACGCATAAATATCTGATGACGTTTTCCATAATGCGAACTCGATTTTCAATCTCTACCGGTGCTTTGGAATCGGCTTCAAATTGGATAAAGTAGTAATAGCCCTCTTTCATCTTCTGAATTTCGTAAGCTAATCTCTTCTTACCCCATTCATCGACGTTGGCTATTGTACCGCCGAAACGAGTAATATATCCTTTTACCTTCTCGAGTGCGGCAAGTCTTTCTTCATCTTCGATTTTTGCATTAAGAACAACGGCTAATTCATATTTGTTCATGCTGGTTACCTCCTTATGGTCTCTGGCCCTTCCACTGTGGAAAGAGCAAGGAATAAGCACATATACACAGCGTATATGCGCCTTAAAAAGTGTATCACGAGCGTTTATGATACCATAGATTTGCTGTTATTTCAAGCCTTTTGTCGAATTTCCTTGGTATTTTTTTCAACAAGTTTTCGTGGAACCATAATCTGATGTTCGCATCCTATGCATTTTAATCTGAAGTCAGCACCCACGCGTAAAACTTCCCACTCAAAACTCCCGCAGGGGTGTTTCTTCTTTAATTTAACGATGTCACCTATTTGATACTCCATTAAATGTCCTCCCATTCAGGCCGTCAGCCCACTTCAATCTGCCCAAGTATCTCTCCTATTTTTCCCTGCACCAACAAGTCAGCACGGCGATCCATGGGGGTTGCATCTTTATTGATTAAGACCAGTTTATTCCCTCGGTAGTAATCAATCAGACCTGCTGCCGGATAGACAGCTAGTGAAGTTCCTCCGATAATTAACATGTCTGCATTTCGAATGCAGTTGATTGCTTCCTGCATGGTTGCTTGATCCAGACCTTCCTCATATAGTACAACGTCCGGTTTGATGTTTCCGCCGCACTCGCAGGTGGGAACTCCTTTATATTCTTTCATATACTGCATTGTATAAGGTTTGCCACAACTCTGACAGTAATTGCGCAATACAGAACCATGCAATTCCAATATTTTTTTACTTCCTGCCATTTGATGCAAACCATCTATGTTCTGAGTCACAACTGCCTTTAGTTTTCCTGCCGCTTCCAGTTCAGCAAGTTTCTTATGTGCAGCATTTGGCTCAGCTGTATCACAAAGCATCTTATCTCTGTAGAATTTGTAAAATTCAGCAGTATTTCTCATATAAAATGTATGGCTTAATATCGTTTCCGGCGGATAATCATACTTCTGATTGTACAAACCGTCTACGCTTCGAAAATCCGGAATGCCGCTCTCAGTGGACACACCTGCGCCTCCGAAAAAAACTATATTGTCGCTCTCGTTAATCCATTGTTGTAACTGTTCTGCTTTCTCCATTTTTATCTCTCCTTAACTGTTGTTCAGAATTTCTGACAATTCAAACCGTGCAAGGTATTCCAAAAACTGTTGTTCCGGTATCGGTTTTGAAAAATAATAGCCCTGAAAATAGTCGCATCCAAGTTCCAGTAACCTTTCTATATGCTCCTCATTCTCCACACCCTCCATGACAATTTTCTTATTTAAATTCTTAATCAATGCAAATGTATTCTTAAGGACAATATATGCCTTTTCATTTTCCATAGATGTCCAAAGAATACTTTTATCAATTTTGATACAGTCAAACGGCAGGTCATAGGTTGACGCTATGCCTGAATACCCTGTTCCAAAGTCATCCATGGAAAATGTAAACCCATCCTCTGCAAGTCTGTGCATGGTATTGGCAAGTAGTTCCGAGGAATATGCCATGGCAGTCTCTGTAATTTCCAAGTTAATGCGATGTGCAGGGAGTTGATATTCACGCAAAATATGAAACAGTCTGTTTGCCAAGTCGTGCTGCATGCATTCAATGACGGAAAGATTTACCTCGATATATTCAATTCCTCTTTCCCATAATCGTTCCCGCTTATAAAAACTACATACGGAATCAAACACAAAACGTCCAATTTCCAATATATATCCTTCTTTTTCCGCCATCGGAATAAATACTTCCGGAGAAATAAAGCCCAGTTTTTCATCCTGAAGCCTGATGAGTGCCTCAGCCGAAACAATTCTTTTTTCTTTAACCGAGTAAATCGGCTGATAATATACCCGGAATGTATGATGTTCAATTGCATCACGTATTGCTCTGCGTATTTCATAATTGTTTTGTCTGTTGGTTATATCTATATTGGCAGCATCAAATACTGTGTCCTCTGACTGTCTCTCTGTCACATAATCCATGATGTCCACAATTTGTTCTACTGTCCAAGCCTCTTTTGGGCAATCCACATAAGCTATTTTAACGTGTAATACATCTGTCACCTGCGTTTCATCAAATGCATCCATAAATCGTTTTCTGACCTGTTCAGCAATTTTTACCATTTCATATTTCGGCATTGCCGGAAGCTTTACGCAAAATCTGTTTGCTCCCATTCTCCCGACAAGCCCTTTTTTATGTATGAACTTCAGGTAAATCACAACCGATTGAAGCACCTCGTCTATCCGGTCTAAGCCAATACTTCTGCTGATAAAATCATAATTACAGATTTCTACCGACATTATATAGAAAACCTGCTTTGCCAAAAAGTCACCGTTAAGCGTATCGCAAAACGCCTCACGGCCAAATGCTCCTGTTGAATTATCTAACAATTCCTCCGCATTCTGCACACTGAACAGCAACAAAATAAGGCTGATTGACATTGCAAATACCTGTACCAGATAGTATGGAACCATAAACTGTATGATAACAACTAATCCCACTACGGGTAAAAATGAATACAACGCCAATCTCTTTTCAAAAGAAAGACTTGCACTGAATTTTCTAAGAAAATAGAAGCCCACAGAAAAGTAATAAAGCACTATTACATACAATCCTATAAATAGCGGTCCGTGCGTGTATACTCCGCCCTCATCAAAATAGAAGATAAGATGCGTCCACGGTGTAGAAGCAATCAACACGGTTGCCACAGAAATAGGCAGTGCCAATAGCAGTTTGTATATCGGTCTTGTCTTCCTGCCGGCATTGGTCAGCATAATGATATACATTGCATACACAGGCGTGGCACAATTCTGAAAGAAGAGATATGCCCCGTTCGTAAGATACGCAAACCACCGCGGAAAACTTTCCGGATCATTGATTGCCACTGTTCCGATACAATCACAGAAAGCTGTTCCAAAACAAACCCATAAGAGAAGCGCAAACATATTATTATATTGATAGGGTGACTTTTTCTTTGTATAAAAGAGTACCAGTATGGTCAGAAAGACAATCCCGGCCGCAATATCAAAACTAATTTCATACTGCATAATATCCCTCCTCCGGTAAGAAAGGACCCATTGCAAAGTCGCAGTCCAACTCTTGTATTTGTACAAGCTGCTCCTCAGTCAGTATCCCACAAATCATGGTTTGCAGTTTCAACTCTCGCAGCATACCAAGCGTTGTCTTCAAAGTACGCATTGCCAAATCTTCTGTAATTGCCGCATAAAAAACTTCCTTGTCAAACTCAATCTGAGAAAAAGGCAATTCGTAAATAAAGGCAATATTGGCATACCCTGTTCCGTATTCATCCAGCGCAAAACAAACTCCTGCTTCCTTCAGCCGTAACATCATTTCGCGTAATTCTTTCGGCGAGTCAAAAGCCTCACTTTCCACAACCTTAAGTTTAACGCTTCCCGGCTTGATTTTGTATTGCTGCATAATCCATATTGCTTCCTGCAGAAATTCCGGCTGCATACATAAGAATATGGAAACACTGATTTCTGCATACTGTATGCCCTTATTTTCTGCTTCCTCAGATGCCAGAAATGCGCATGCTTTTCTGAAGAGATAAACTCCGATTCTAAATATCTGACCGGTCTTCTCAAGCAAATCCTTACATTCATTCGAATACAGATATCCGTCTTCGCCATACATTTTCAAAATGACTTCTACACCGTTTACCCGCTTCTCCTGTAAAGAAAATATGTTTTTATAGCATATCTCAAACTGAGAGTACTCAATTGCGTCCTTAATCATACGCTCTCTGATTAATTGTTCGTTTTTCCCTATAATATCAATATCTTCAACCGATACAACTCGTTCCGGCGTAGGTTCATTGGCAATGCAGGAAACAATATCAAAGATTTCTTCTACGCTTTTTGCAGTTTCAGGACATTCAATTCTGCAAAAATGTGCAGAAAGAACCGTGGAAATTTCATTGGCACTCCATGGCTCTCTAAATCGAATTTCCAGCTTTTTAAGCATCTCGTCTATGCAATCGGCATAAGAAGAATTAAGCACCATGCAGAAGCAGCCCTCTTCTATGTAATACACGAAAATATCTTTTCCATATTCCTTCAGATGCCCTGCCACCTCGCGCTGCAAAGAATTTAACTGTGAAATTCCCATGCTTTTTTGCAGAAACGAAAAGTCATCCATTGTGATTGCAATCACCGAGAACTTCTTTGCTGTCACAAAATCAAGAGAAGTCATTGTAACAAAAGAACTTCTGTTATAAACTCTCAGATAATTGTCTATTTTTAAAAAAGGATTTTGTAACGTAAAGAATGTAATCAAGACACATAATGCCGAAGCAAACATTTGCGTCAACTGTCCCGGTATCACTGTTTGAACAATTACACCGGCAGCCGCAATCGCCATCATGCTTACCAGTATTACCTTAAATGATTTGGAAAGGGTATATTGGAGACGCCACACATGCCATGCCACAAGCAATAAATAGAACAATGCCGTACCTATGGCCAACAGTTGCCATTCTCCTCTGACATATACGGCGTTTTCGTCGTAATAGAATAGAATATGTGTATATTTCGTAGTGACTGTCAAAAAAGTCATGACCAGAAAAGGGGCTACAATCAATGTCCGCAGGTAAATACTCATTTCTTTCCATGTATGCGTAAATCCCCACACATAAATCAACACGAGCATAGCTTCCATAATCTGAATCACATAGCAACCGCCGGACGTAAAATAACGCACCCATTCCGGAGAGCGTTCATACATCCCCATTGCTATGACGTCCATAATATCAAATAAGGCAGAAACCATTGTGCAGATAATCAGCATGAAAAACAGACGATTCTGATAGTTGGGTATTCCTCTTTTCAAGAAGTATAGCCCGATAATTAGAACCAGTAGAATAATTGCCGCTATATCATAGCAGATATTATAAACTACCATAAGCATTCCCTCATATGATTCCGATTTGCAATTCCGCCTTTGAAACTTTCACTCCGTTTTGATTCTTAATCACTGCTTTTACTGTAATCATTTGAAATGTGTCATTCTTATCTGTAACCGTTCCTTCAATTGTAAGGGTATCTCCGATATAGACAGGCTTCATAAACTTACTGTTTACGCGGTGGATCAAGCTACGTTCTCCCGGTAGATAAACCCCCGCAAGTGTTGAATAATAGGATGCCGTCAGCATACCGAAAACAACACATTTTGCATGTCCTTTTTCCTTTGCATAATTGATATCCATATGCAGAGGGTTGATATCACCGGTAATCTCACGAAATGCATCCTGGCTTTCTGTTGTAATCTCAACCGTAAAACTCTCGCTCTGCCCTATTTCTATCTCATCAAATGTATAATGATTCATGTTTACTCCGTATCCAGCTTTCGCTTAATCAAATCAATCATCTCGCCGACATTTTCAAGTTTATTGACTTCCTTGATGTCAAACTTCATAGAAAACTCTTTTTCCATTGCTACAATTAGGCTGATGTGTTCTAATGAGTCCCAATCCTCGATGTCTTCTGAATTGGTGGCGTCTGTAATCACCAATGTTTCATCATCAAATACATCTCTGAATATCTCCTGTACTGCATCTGCTATTTCCTGTCTTGTCATGTTCTGCTTCCTCTGTTTCTGCTTTTTGTATTCTTTCTGTTCTATCTGATTATGTCTCTTATGTCATTCGTTAAACTATTCTCAATAAATCGGCTGCCAACAGTTTATCAATAATCGGTATTAATTCATCAATCGGTGCCTTGATCATATCACTCAAATCAATCAAATCACTTCTGCCGTCTGCATAGCCTACAATATTCTTGACGTTCTGCGCCTCATTTTGCAATGAAGTCTCCTTATTGCTCACTGTGGGAATCAGACCACGTTTGCCTAGTTGCGGCTCACAGAGACATGTTACCTGATAATTCTCGTTATACTCCAGTGCCTGAATGCATTTTGTCAACACATCAAAACTGCCTTGAAAGCCTGCCGGAGAAATAAAATCGAGATTATCCGCCGAAGTATGATACTCCAGAAATTCATGATACTTAGAACGGCAAAAGCACACCACCGGCAAATCCACGCCCGGAGCCTGATATTGTCTCTCATCAGAACCTCTCTTAAGATAAGAATATTTCTTAAAGTCCGGATAGTGATATTTCAACACATTTTTCATGACACGGTCTGCCAATGTATCTCCGTATCTGGAACGTACCAGAGAATAGCTTCTGTTATCGCCGACACATGTAATGTTGAAACCGGCTATGATATTTCTCTTCATTTCTGCCAAATTGCGACTCAAGTATGTGATTGCTCCAATGGTTTCCGGAACCAAAATAATGCGGTATGTGTACTTGCGTTTCGGCAGATTTTTAATCCAATCAGCCAAAAAAACCATAAGCGCAGGTCCTGAACATTCATTATTTGCCATGGACGGATGACAGATATAGGTGGACAGAAAAATCTCTTCTTTTGTCTCGCCCGGAATGATAATCTCACCATATGTCAGACTGCCTTCTTTTAATTCCGACTGAATGACTGCATGATAGTTACCCGGTTTTAGTGCGTCTTTCTGCTTCTGCGTCATGCAAAAACCCCAGCGCTCCACATAATAAGAAGTTGCATACGGTATCAAATCCGGCTGGTTCGGCAACGTATAGAGATGCGGTTCCAGTTCCTCAAGCGATAACACCGTATCTATCGGAGTGGAATAGCCAAGCACGTGAAGGTTACTATCTGCAAAGTCTACAATACGGTTTCCTTTGCTGTCCTCCAAATATCCTCCCGTAATGTTCCATTCCTTCGGAACCGTCCAGTCAAACGCTTCTGTTCCGGTTGGCACTTCATACAACTTAATATCTTCATAGTATCTCTTCAATATCTCAAAGGTTTCACGCACACCATTTCCCGTAATGCTGCGACAAATCGGAAACAATTCCGTGGCCAATGCGTACATCTTTTCACCCTGCATAGTTGTCCCTCATCTATCCTTTCGTCTAATCAGTCTGCCTTGTTCTGCTTCTTAGTCATCCTGTCCTATATACGTACTAACCTTGCGACTGCGGTTATGCTTGACATCGTCTGCAATAATCGGATATGCTCCCGCCAAGTCTATCACTTTATAATCAATGTCATTTACCTTGTATCTCTTAGAAACTCCGGCTTTGACAAAATCCTCTTCCAACGGGTAAATCGTAATAAAGACATCCAAATCAAGATCTCTTACATTCATGGAATAGGTTGCCTGCTTCGTCACGCCGAATTCGTCTGTATAATCTGCTGTGAAATCCTTTAAATAGCGATAAGAAATGCCCACCTGCTCCTCTACATAGTGCACATATACAAAAGAATGCTGGCAGTCTTTATCTACAAACAAATTCTGAAAATGGTGCTTCGTCACATACGTAAACGGTGAGTCCGCTCCGAAAGAACTTTTATTATTCATCGCACATAATTCAGCCTGTCCCTTGCCCCATACGGCAAATGAATAAATTGGATGCTTCGTACGCTTAAAATCGTCTCTTTTGAGTGCAATTTTACCAAGCGATCCCGTCTTACACGGTGTCTTATAATAGTCAAAGGGTTGTCCCTTACAAAAGCCCCAGTTAAACGTCGGAATTACAAGGGTTCCTTCTTCACCGATTACTTCTATGATACTGTCAATAAAGACATTCAAATCCGTATCATCATTATGTTCCATGCAACTGTATAAAAGTTGTTTCACGTCGGAAGTCAGAAATATATTGTCGCCCTTTTTGAACGGAAATTGCTTGATAATGTCCTTTAATTTGATATAGTCTGACATGCTGAGTTCTCCCTGTTGAAACAAAATAATATTTCAAATATTTTTCTTTACAACCCGTAAAAATTAGAGTTACCGTAACATTATAATATCATTATACCCATCTATTTGCAAGCAACGCATATGCTTCCACCATCGCTTCCACAGTCGCTTTCACAGTCGTTCTTTCAAAGCATTTTACTCCACATTCACAATCCGAATGTACCTGCGCATTGCGTATTCACCATCATGTGCTTCTCCGCTGAAATACGCGGACATATTTCCTGCTGTCATAATTCTGTTTAAGCCGCATTTTGCAAGTAAATCTATCAGTTCTGCTCGTTGCTCCGTAGGACATATCAGTCCGACCGTCTGTAACATATCCTTATGTTTGCGCATTGTTTCCATGATTTTATGTCGTGGCAATGGCTTCACCAGACAATTACCAAACATATAGGAAAGTTCCAATTCCGAGTTCTCGGAAATCGTGATACTGCAACCCTCGCCTCTTTGCTCACCTGTATTTTGCGACTTCTGACCTGTCATGATTTGTTCCAGTTCATCTGCATATTTCAGTAATGAAATCTGCGCTACTGTTCCGATTGACGCCGAGCGGTATTTTTTGATTGCACTTTCCAAATAAGGCAGAAACTCTGCCCCAAAATCCCGTAGTTTTGACACATCTTCTGTATCCAGATAAATCACCTGACACGAACTACACAGAAGTTGTTTTGTCTTTGCAATGTGCTCTGCCAATGCCGTCCACTCTTCTTGCCAATTATAACCCTTTTCATACCCCGAAACATATACAAAACTGAGTCGTGGTCCCCATTCAATCAACTTTGCACCATTAGGAGCCATTTGCCGAACGGCAGCAACCGCAAGTTCACTTCCCCAGACAACAATTCCGTTACTTAATTCTGCCATCTTCTTCATGGCGCTTACGTCACTGGAAGGTGTATCAAATACATAGATATAATCTGTGAGCAGCGGTTCTATTTCAATCAAACGCTGAATCATTTTCAAAGACACATTATTATCCGCCTGAGGCAGTTTTAGAATATTAATATTTCCGGTCAACAATCCTTCAGCCAAGCTAAGTGCAGGCAGTCCGTCTGCATTGCCTGCTGTGATATGTAAGAGAACACCCAACGGCATTCTGCGAACACCGACACTTGTAAGCCCGTGAGGTGGTTGTGTCCTAAAATCCTCGTCACAGTCCTCGCCCAACTCATTTTTAAGTTTAAACAGAATATTTTCTTTGCTTAAAAGTTTGACAATCTGTTCCTTATAATCTCCGAAATCGTCCATAGGAAGTGTAGCAAACAAAGTGTCAAAATTTCCCGCAGCGATTTCTCCACTCAATCGGTCCAGCGCCCCTACCACTGTCATGGTCTGCATGGATTGATGCAACATTGTATTCTGTATCTGCTGCTCCATTATTTCCAAAATAGAGTTTTGTTCCTTAGAATCAAAGATTTCCCCTTGCGCTAAAATCATCCCTTCACCCCCGATAGCATCTCTGCTGCACCTGCTGCACAAGTCTTAATATCCTGCACGCCAACACGCCCTATCACTTCCAAATAAGGTGCATCAATTCCGCAACCACATTCTTTTCCTTCATGTAAGACACCCAAATCATCTGTCATCACACTTAAAATGGGTGTCGCTTTTACCATAGGCGTTAACAGGTTCACAAGCCCTGTTGTCCCCATTGGCACCGGTTTCAGTGTATTCACATCGCGGATTAACACTTCACTGTAAACCGGCACATGAAAATGATGTCTCTCACAATCGCAATACAGAATCGGATGCTCTACAGCACCAAAAAACTCTGCTATATCACAGTCTTTAATACCCAATATTCTCTCGACCAATTCATAAAGTTCCTGTTTATCCACCTGTTGTGTATAAAACTGCTTCCAACCGCCTCCCAGCATAACTTTGGAGCCTTTCCTGAGTTTTAGCCGAACGCCTTCTTCCTCCAATTGCTTGAGTAGGAAATAGGTATAAGACGGAAAACCGATAAAGCGTACCGGGAAAATTGTTTTGGAATATTTGAGCAAAGCACGCTTCATGCCGTCAAAGTCCGGTTCGTATTTTCCGCCTTTGTATTTCAAAATATAAGTTCTGCTCAAAGCCGGTGCAAACAAGGTGACACCAAATGCCGTCTTGGTCACAGCCGTTTGATTAGAACGATGCGGTTTATAACCCAATACCATGTAATGACTCGGCATATATGAAAAAAGATTTCTCAATTTTCCAATCTTTATTACCATTTTCAGGCCACAAAGTAAACTACTCAATTCAAACCCAATTCGACTGTACTTCCCTTTGGTTCCAGAGGATGTTGCCTTAATGAGCATCTGACTTTTCCTCATGGAGTACAGATGATGATGCTTAAAAAGCAGGGTGGGAAGTGGCGGAATCTTAGCAACATCTTCTTCCGTCAGAATATCCTCCGGCTTCATTCCAAACTCGTCTGCAATTTTCTGATATGCTTTACAGTGCTCATATTGAAACCGAAAGTTCTCCTGCATTGCTTTGCAAAATAACTCTCGGGTGGCTTGTCTGTGATATGGTTTTTGTCCGAATAGTTTTGATCTGAATTTCACTGTTCTATTACCTTTCTTACACGGGTGATCCATAGAATTATTATACTTTTATTGGGCAGATCTGTAAAGTAAACAGAGGAAGTGCCCACCTCCTCCACTCACATGGACGAAACGGGCACTTGAGAAAAATGATATTAGAAATTATCTCTTCAATCCGTTTAGCAGAACGGATTTTCTGACTTGTAAAGCATATCTTTCGGCTGATTGAAACCAATCTCTTCTAACTCAACACCGATGTACTTGAATACTTCGTAAAGTGCTTTGCCGAAATGTCCGAATGCAACTGCACCATGATGAGGATAGTTTCCTTCAATCAAAACGTGACGGTAGAAACGTCCCATTTCCGGAATAGCGAATACACCGATACCACCAAATGAACGGGTTGCTACAGGAAGAACTTCACCCTGTGCGATGTAACCACGAAGTTTTGCATCTGCTGTACTCTGTAATCTGAAGAATGTGATATCTCCCGGTACAATGTCGCCTTCCAATGTTCCCTGTGTTACTTCTTCAGGAAGATTTCTAGCCATAATCATCTGATACTTCATGCTGCATGCTGCAAGTTTCTTAGAGCATGTGTTACCGCAATGGAATCCCATGAATGTATCCTTATGTGTATAGTTGAATTTGCCTTCAATTGACTCTTTGTACATATCTGCCGGAACTGAATTGTTGATATCAAGCAATGTAACAACATCATCACTGACAGCGGCACCGATGAACTCTGAGAGACATCCGTAGATATCTACTTCACAAGATACCGGAATACCCATGCCTGTCAAACGGCTGTTTACGTAGCAAGGAACAAATCCAAACTGTGTCTGGAATGCAGGCCAGCACTTGCCGGCAATTGCAACGTATTTTCTGTAACCTTTATGAGCCTCTACCCAATCAAGTAATGTTAATTCATACTGAGCCAATTTAGGAAGTACTTCCGGCTTCATGTTGCCTGCGCCAAGTTCTGCTTCCATTTCTTTTACCTTGGCTGGGATACGCTCGTCACCTGCATGCTTGTTGAATGCTTCAAACAGGTCGAGTTCTGAATTCTCTTCGATTTCTACGCCAAGGTTGTAAAGCTGCTTAATCGGTGCATTACATGCAAGGAAGTTAAGCGGTCTGGGACCAAAGCTGATAATCTTTAAGTCTGAAAGTCCGACAATTGCACGAGCAATCGGAACGAACTCATTAATCATGTCTGCACATTCTTCTGCTGTTCCAACAGGATACTCAGGAATGTATGCTCTGATATTACGAAGTTTTAAGTTATAGCTTGCATTCAACATACCGCAATATGCATCACCACGTCCGCCAACAAGGTCGTTCTGTGATTCTTCAGCTGCTGCTACGAACATAGACGGTCCGTCAAAATGTTTTGCAAGTAATGTCTCTGAGATTTCAGGACCGAAGTTGCCAAGGTATACACAGATTGCATTACATCCTGCTTTCTTAACATCTTCTAAAGCCTGCACCATATGTATTTCGCTCTCAACGATACATACAGGACATTCATAGATATCTGCTGCATCATATTTTGCTTTGTATGCTGCAACAAGTGCCTTTCTTCTGTTCACTGATAATTCTTCCGGGAAACAGTCTCTGCTGACTGCTACGATACCGATTTTTACTTTTGGTAAATTAGTCATTTTGTTATCCTCCTATTTTTGATACTTTGTTATTGTGTTGTTTCTATATTGTTTATAACTATACACTTAGGTTTTCGCCAATCAGACCATTAAAAGCGCCTTCAATTGCTGCGTCTTTATGTCCGATGAGCCATTTGTTTCTGGCAAATAATAATTTGTCTTCCGGTGTTTTATCACCTGTCTTTTGAATATCTGTATTGGTTCCCTTCGGAAGCACTACAACTACTTTGAACTTATTGTCACCCACATTGCACGGTGCATAGTGAAGCGTTGTTGCATAACATTCTACTGCCGTTCCAGCCGGAAGTAAAAACGCCTCCATCTTAGATGTGTCATAATGACCGTCATCTGTGATATCCTGCTCAGAACCCCATATCATGATAGCGTCTGTTACTGCTACATTAATTTCAGAATCCCTGTGATACTCAACTGCATTGAGTAAATGATTGTTACCGTTGCAGTATCCGATTTGTATCGGCATTCCTCCGTATAAACTTTCTGCAATTGCTGCTGCCTCCGGACACGCTTCCAGTTCCGGTACAGAAGCTACATAAACCACATCATCCGGCAATGGGGTGTCTCCCATCTTCTGAATGATATTGCTGAAATCAATCCCTGTAATTACTTTTCCGTATTGGCGAAAAGAAGGGTCTGTTACTTTTTTGATTTGCATGAATAATCTCCTTTCCGAATGGCTTAAATCAACCTGCGTTCTAATTTGTTTAATGAATAAACTAATGTAAGTATAAGATACCACTTGTGATAGCTTTGGTCAAGTTGTTTTTCGTGATTTCACATGTTTTCCAGCATATTTTCACACATTGTTAATAGTTTACTTATTAAACTAATTGTATTATAATGAAGCATAGACTATTACAAATAAATTCTGGGAAGGAAATCATGATGATTACCGGAAGCAAAGAATTGATACGAGACATCAATTCTCGTCTCGTTTTAGAAACCATATTAAAAGAAGATCCTATTTCCCGTGCCGCGATTGCAAGCAAACTCGGGCTTACAAAGGCTACCATTTCTGCCATTGTAAGTGATTTAATCGACCAAAAACTGGTCAAAGAAATCGGTAGCGACGACACTTCTCTTGGACGTAAACCGATTTTACTCAGTTTCTGCCGTGAAAGTGGGCATATCATATCTATCGACTTAGGCGTTGACTCGATTTATGTCCTGATTTCAGATTTGAAGGCTGCCAACTGCAGCCTGAAACAATATAGGAATTCGTATAACGGCAGCACTATTTTGCAGGGGTTAACTACTATAATAGAAGAAACGCTTGCCACTTTACCACAGACTCCGTTTGGTGCTGTAACTATCTGCATTGCTATCCATGGTGTAGTTCATCAAAACGAGGCAACTTTTACACCTTATTACGCCTATGAAAACATTCCTTTTTCCACAGAGCTCGGAGAACGGTTCGGTATTCCTGTCTATCTGGAAAATGAAGCAAATCTCTCCATTCTGGGCGAAAAAGTCTTCTGCTACAATATGGCAGATATGATTGGCATCAGTGTGCACTCCGGTATTGGTATCGGTATCATCATCGAGGATGAACTCTATACCGGTTTCAATGGCAATGCCGGTGAGTTCGGTCACTCTATTGTCGTTGTAAACGGTCGTCCGTGTCCCTGCGGCAATGAAGGCTGTTTGGAACAATATGCTTCGGAACGTGCCATTCTTCGTGACTTTGCTGCGACAAAGGGACTTAACTCTATTGATATTAATACTTTTATTGAGCAATGCAACAAAAAAGATGCAGATGCGCTGGCTGCTCTGGATCAGTTTATCAAGTATATGTCAGTCGGCATCAATAATCTGCTCAATGTATTTAACCCGGAAGTGATTGTCATCAACTCTTCCTTTACCATGTATCTTCCGAATGTGATTCCGCAGATTCAAGCTGCACTGAAAAACCGGATGAACAAACACTGTACAGTGGTTCCATCCGGTCTTCAAGACTCTTCTATTTTATTAGGTGGTGTATGTATCTGTATGAAAAATTTCCTTGGAGTCGAGTCGCTTGACTTAAACCCTTAATACAAACACTTCACCGTTGGATATATCTTCTTGAACTGCTGATATTTCTCTTCGTATTTCGCCACCAATTCTGCTTCAGGCTCTACCGCCCCAACTACTTTCACAAGCTTCTCAGCTGCTTCTTCCACGCTTGCATATTCTCCGCATGCAACTGCTGCAAGCATTGCTCCGCCGTATCCCGGACCTTCTTCAGATTCAATGACTTCCACTCTGATTCCGAGCACATTCGCCATAATCTTTTTCCAAAGTAAACTCTTAGCTCCGCCACCGCAGATCTTGGTCTTCTCAATCTTAATTCCAAGTGATTTGGCAACTTCAAATGAATCTCTGATACCAAATGCAACACCTTCCAATACCGCCTGTGTCATATCTGCTCTGGTGGTATCCATAGACATACCGATGAACATTGCTCTTGCATCCGGATTGTTGTGCGGCGAACGCTCACCCATTAAGTATGGTAGGAAAAATACATTGTTTTCGCCAAGCTTCTTAATATCCTCTTGTTCTTTTCCGTATTCTTTTGTTCCGATAATGTCTTCCATCCACCATTTATTACAGGAAGCAGCACTCAACATACATCCCATTAAATGATAACTTCCGTCTGCATGTGCAAATGCATGAAGTGCATTGTTTTCATCCACACAGAAATTCTTGCTGGAAATAAAAATTGTTCCGCTGGTTCCAAGTGAAATATTGCACATTCCGTCACCTACGGTTCCGGTTCCGACTGCTGCCGCAGCGTTGTCGCCTGCACCTGCTACAATCTTAACGTCTGTAGAAAATCCTAATTCAGCCGCTACGTCAGGCAGAATATTTCCAACAATCTCATAACTCTCAAATATCTTGGCAAGCTGCTCTTCTCTGATTCCACAGATATCCATCATTTCTTTTGACCAGCATTTATTCTTAACATCGAATACCAACATACCGGATGCATCTGATACATCTGTACAATGTACCCCTGACAATTTGTATGCAATATAATCTTTCGGAAGCATAATCTTTGCTATCTTCTTAAAATTCTCCGGCTCATTTTCTTTCATCCAAAGGATTTTTGGTGCCGTAAAGCCCGCAAAAGCAATGTTTGCCGTATACTCTGATAATTTATCTTTGCCGATTACATTGTTCAGGTATTCTGTTTCCTTACCGGTTCTTCCGTCATTCCACAAGATTGCAGGACGTATCACATTGTCGTCCTTGTCTAACACAACCAATCCATGCATCTGACCGCCAAAACTGATACCTGCTATTTCGTTCTTATCACATTCGCTTGTCAATTCTTTCAGACCTGCTACAGTCTGTGTCCACCAATCTTCCGGTCGCTGCTGTGACCAGCCCGGCTGCGGAAATTCCAACGGATACTCCTTTGAAACAATTTTACGAATACCACCGCATTTGTCCATTAACAATAATTTGACTGCGGATGTTCCCAAATCTACACCAATATATAACATATTTTTTTGCCTCCTCCAATTAGTTCAGTGACTAAACAATCTAGAATAAGCGTACTATATTTAGGTTGGTTTGTCAATTGCGGATTACATGTTTTTTCTCAGCCATTTTTCAGCCTTTTTTCAAGTGCTTCCACGACTGTTTCCAGCACCTTAACTCTGGCATAGTATTTTGAATTTCCTTCCACTATCACCCACGGTGCATATGTGGTTGATGTTCTCAGTAACATTTCATCCACCGCCTGCTCATACAAATCCCATTTTTCTCGATTACGCCAGTCCTCATCTGTAATCTTCCAATTCTTATCCGGAATACTTTGGCGTTCCTTAAAGCGTCGCTCCTGCTCATCCTTATCAATATGAAGCCAGAACTTAATGACGATTGTTCCATGATTGGCAAGTTGTTCTTCCATTTGATTCATTTCCTTATAGGCGCGTTCCCAATCTTTTGTGGCACAAAATCCTTCAATGCGCTCCACCATAACACGTCCGTACCAGGTTCTGTCAAAGATTGCAATATGCCCGTCCTTCGGTATCTTCTCCCAAAATCTCCATAGATAATGATGACTCTTTTCAATATCATTTGGGGCAGAAGTCGGATTTACTGTATAACCTCTCGGATCAAGTGCAGAAGTCAATCTTTTAATTGCACCGCCCTTACCGCCAGCATCCCAGCCTTCAAACGCCAAGACAACAGGTATCCTCTTTGCATAAAGTTCATTGTGCAGTTTTGAAAGCCGTTTCTGCAAATCATTGACCTTTTCTTTGTATTCTTCTTTTGTCAAAGACTTGCTCAAATCAACATTCTGCAAAGCACCCGTCTGATAGGTATTCTCGCTGAATTTACCGTCAATTAACGGTTTTTCCGCTTTGTCCAATTCACTCAATTTTTCTTTAAATACCTTGACTGCTCTTGCCAACATTTTAATTGCTGCATAGTTTTCCTGCTCAGCCTCTATAATCGTCCACGGCGCATACTCTGTATCCGTTTTCTGTAACATCTGGTCGTTAATCTTTAAGAATTTGTCATAATTCTTATTTCGTTCAATATCTCCTTTTGATACACGCCACTTGGTTTCCTCATTTTTCAGAAAATTCTTGAAACGCTTTTTTTGTTCTTTCTCCGAGATATACAGGAAAAACTTGATAATCAAAGTTCCGCCGTCTACTAATTGTTTTTCAAATGAATTGATTTCATCGAATGCCTGCGGTAACTCTTTCTTGGAAGTTGCCTTATCATACCTGTCAATCAGGACACGACGATACCAACTCCGATCAAAAATAACAATTCTGCCATTTGCCGGTGTCTTTGTCCAAAATCTCCAAAGAAACGGTCTCATACGCTCTTCTTGAGACTCGCCGCTGATTGCAAACACCTCAAATCCTCTTGGATCAAGCGGCTCAATCAATTGATTAATCAATGCTCCTTTTCCGGAAGCCCCAAGTCCTTCAAACACTACCATAACCGGCACGCCGCGTGCGCGCAATTCTCGTTGAAGTTTGGCAAGTTCTGCCGACAGATTTTCCTTTTTAGCCTTGTATTCATTCTTATCAATCTTTCTGGTCAAATCAATTTTCTCGAGCATGCAAGCCCTCCTTTTCAGTGCCATTTGCAACTACTATCCGCTTTTCTGTATTCTAATATGCCCAAATATCTTCCTTTCATAATGAAATACCCATACGATTTCTCGCCACGTTCAACTATGATAATTCTATTTTAGCGTAAAAAAATCACCCCGTAAATACCAAAGTACTTACGGGGCAACTCTCTCCCTAACCTCATAAACGAATGCTTATTTCGATCGGCTTCACGCCGCATAGTTTAACACTTTCTTCGTCAGGCTGGCTGACACCTACATACAATGTAAAGTTATCGCTGTCAATCTTTCGATTGCCTTTGTCATCCACACAGACAAACGCTCTTCCTGCAATCTGCAGTTTTACATTTTTCTTCTCGCCTTTCTTAAGAGAAACTCTCTTGAACGCGCATAAACTGTAATTCTTAACTGCAAATTTTGATTGATTGTCTTTTACATATATCTCTACCACTTCATCGGTATCATAATTTCCGGTATTACTGATATCCAAAGATACCTCGGTAGCCAAACCGGACGCGTCAACATCTGAAACATCCATGTCCTTCTTCAGACCTGCAGGCACATTTGCCTTTGCATTCTCAAGACTAACCTTACTATAAGTAAGTCCGTAACCAAACGGATACTGAGCCTTATGCTCCATGTAGCGGTAGGTTCTGCCCTTCATGGAATAATCTTCAAATGCCGGAAGCTCTTCCAATGATTCATAGAACGTAACCGGTAACTTGCCGGAAGGAGAAACCTTACCAAAGATGATGTCTGCCGCTGCAGTTCCACCCTCTGCGCCCGGATACCATGTCTGCAGAATCGCATTGACATGTTCCTTTGCAAAAGATAAATCCATAGCACTTCCTGCCATTACACATAAAATCATCGGTTTTCCAACCTTGGAGACTGCTTCTAACAAAATTCTCTGTGACTGTGGCAGTTGAAGGTCATTCTTATCACCGGACGCATAACTGTTTCCGGTATCGCCTTCCTCACCTTCTAACGTTTCATCCAAGCCAAGACACATTACGACAACATCACTGTTCTTTGCAACCGTAACAGCTTCTGCAATTCTATCATCTGCCATGCCCAAATTCTGAACCCTGTCTTTGAACAAATGTGAGCCTTCTGAATAATAGACTCTAATTGCATCTCCGGTTGCTTCCTGAATACCTTCCAATACTGTAATGTATCTGGAAGAGGTACCATGATAATTTCCAATCAAAGAAGCTCTGCTGTTTGCATTCGGACCAATCACACCGATTGCTTTGATGTCCTTTTTGAGTGGCAATATTCCATCATTCTTTAACAAGACCATCGTTTTCTGTGCAGCCTTAACTGCAAGTTCTCTATGTTCTTTGCTTTCAACCTCATCATAGGTAATCTGATCATAAGGTGTCTTATCAAACATACCAAGCAAATATCTGGTCGTAAATAATCTTTCGGCTGCAAGTGTGATATCGTCTTCAGAAACCAATCCTTCCTGATATGCTTTTAACATATGTAAATAGGTGTTTCCACAGTTCACATCGCATCCTGTCTTAAGTGCCAATGCCGCTGATTCTGTCGGTGTCTTTGTTACCATATGATGCTCATGGAAATCTCTGATTGCCCAGCAGTCCGAAACATAATGTCCTTCAAACTTCCACTGTCCACGCAGGATATCCTTCATCAGCAGTTCACTTGCACAACACGGCTCATCGTTGGTTCTGTTATAAGCACCCATGACAGCCTCTACGTTTGCTTCTTTAACGCAAGCCTCAAATGCAGGAAGGTAAGTCTCATACAAATCCTTATCCGTAGACTTTGCATTAAATTCATGCCTGATTGCTTCCGGTCCGGAATGCACTGCAAAATGCTTAGCACATGCTGCAGTCTTTAAATACTCACCGTCTCCCTGCAATCCCTTAACAAATGCCACACCAAGTCTGCCTGTCAGATATGGATCTTCACCATAAGTCTCATGGCCTCTGCCCCATCTGGGATCTCTAAAGATATTGACGTTGGGTGACCAAAGAGTCAATCCTTTATAAATATCTCTGTCTTCTTCAGCACTGTTTGTATTATACTTCGCTCTTGCCTCCGTCGATATAACGTCTGCAACCTGATTTAACAAGTCTTCATCAAACGATGCCGCAAGGCCAATTGCCTGTGGGAACACAGTTGCCGTGCCTGCTCTTGCAACACCATGAAGTCCTTCATTCCACCAGTTATAAGCAGGAATTCCAAGTCTCGGTATTGCAGGCGCATCGTATTTTAATTGAGAAGCTTTCTCTTCTAACGTCATCTGTCCAACGAGTTCTTTTGCTCTTCTTCTCGCTTCCGCTCTCTCCATCTCTTCTCTTTCCCCATCTTTCTAAAACATAGCATAAATAGTAGTAACTCTCCTCGATCAGCCCTTTACCGCTCCTGCAGTCAGACCGTCTACGATTTGATTACTGAAGATACAATACACAACAACGGTCGGAATGATACCTACCACGATTGCTGCAAACATCTGCGTATAATTTGTATTATATGGTCCAACAAACTTAGACAAAGATACCGGCAGTGTCTTCTTAATATCATCAGAAATAAATACCATTGCCAATAACAATTCATTCCAGCTGTTAACAAAAGTCATCAGACCTGTAACAAATAATCCTGTCTTTGAAAGAGGTAATGCAATCTTAAAAAAGCACTGGAAGATGGAACAACCGTCAATGCAGGCCGCTTCAAACATCTCATTCGGCATGCTCTTGAAAAATCCGGTCATGATAAACACCGTAACCGGCAGCGACATTGTGATATACGGGACTATCAACCCCCACAAGCTGTTATACAACCCAAGATTTGAAAATGTCTTGAACAACGGAATCAAGATACAGTGAATCGGAATCATCATTCCTGTCAAGAAATAAGTCATTACAATACTTGATAGTTTCCATCTCATACGACCAATTGCAAAAGATGCCATTGAGCCAATTACCATACTGAGCAATAATGCTGCAACACAAACCAAAAATGAGTTAAGTGTTGCACGTGCCAGATTGCCTTTAATCCATGCTGTAGCATAATTATCCCAATTCATCGCTTCCGGAAGTGCCCACGGAGAAGTGAAGATCTCTTTGTCTGTCTTAAATGAAACAAGTACTACCCATAGCAAAGGTACCAGATATACCAGAGCCAGAAGTGATAAGAATATATATACTAAAGTTGCTGATATACTAACTTTTTTATGTTGTCTTTTTATAACACCTACTGCATCCATATTTCTGTACCTCCTTTACATTTCATAATTTTCTACTACAACGAATTTGTTTATCAAAAAAGTGAGTATCAGGCATAATACCAACAAAATTACACCGATTGCACTTGCGTATCCATATTTAAAGTACTTAAATCCTTGTGTATACAGATGTGTAGCCAAAACTTCCGTCTGATGATTCGGCCCGGCTTCGGTCATATTGAATACCAAGTCGAAGAACTTCAGAGAACCAATACAGTTCAATGACATTGCCGTTGCTACCATCGGTTTAATCAGAGGCAGAGTAACATGTAAAAATGCCTGTTTCTTTGTTGCTCCATCAATATAAGATGCTTCATACAAGGTTGTACTGATACCTGATATCTGTGCCATATACAACATCATCGACTGCCCGACATATTGCCACAAAGCCACAAAAGCAATTACCTTCATTGGTAAAGCAATGAAACCGCTTGTATCCATCAACCAAAGAGGACCTTCGATTCCAAATTGAGCAAGAGCTTGGTTAATACCTAGCTTTGTGCTGAAGATGAACATCCACAAAAGACCTAACGCTGCCGATGACAATACACAAGGTAAATAGTATATATTCTTGAACGCATTTCTTCCTTTTTTAATATTGGTCAGTAATGCAGCCAATATCAATCCAATAACCAACTGTGAAACAACGGAGAAAATCATAAAGAATAAGGAATTCTTAATTGCGATTTTCATAGTTGTATCTTTCGTAAATAACTTTATGTAGTTTTTAAGTCCGATAAACACCGGCGGTGTCAATGCATCATAATCGCAAAGGGAATAAT
>DATESB010000224.1:0-8212 GCA_035271065.1 Lachnospiraceae bacterium
ATATAAAGGCAATGCAAATCGAATAATTGCATTACCGAATAAAGAAATGATTTGTCCGATGACAACCATTGTGAAATCTCTGTTAAATAGTTTTTTTGTGTTCATTTTTATCTCCTCCTGTTTCACATATCAAGAATGCCATATTTGTAAAGCCCGAACAAGTGACATATGTCAGAAATCCAAATTACAAAAATAAGGACTTCAAATTGAATTGAGAAGGATTGCACGAGAACACAATTTTGGTTATAATTAAGAAAAGATAGGGGTAGGATAAAACCATGAATTATATAAAACATTTCATAACGATTACTAAACACAGAAGACTGGTCAGACAGGGCTGCTTTAAGGTAGGACTCTATTGGAGGGGACTTGTACATGATCTTAGCAAGTATATGCCCTCGGAATTTCTGGTGGGAGCCAAATATTATCAAGGCTACAGAAGCCCAAACAATGCAGAACGTGAAGACATCGGATACTCCAGTGCATGGTTGCATCACAAAGGAAGAAACAAGCATCACTTTGAATACTGGATGGATTACAGTGCAGTAGAACTGCAAGGATTTGTCCCGGCAAAGATGCCAACCAAATATATTGTGGAGATGTTTATGGATAGAGTTGCCGCTTCTAAGAATTACAACGGCAAGCATTATCAAGATTCGTTTCCATACGAATATTATAAACGAGGCGAACAGTTCATTATTATGGAAGACAAGTCAAAGGAACTACTCGCGAAACTTTTGAAGATGCTTGCCGAACAGGGTGAAGATGTGACCTTTGCATATATCAGGCAAGAGGTGCTCAAAAAGAATAGATAAGTGCATTAGCCCCAGACCGTCAGCAAAATGCCATCAGCGATTGCCTGAGCAACATCTTGAAAAGAGGAATCAAGCAGCCAGTTATCGTTTTCTGTATTGATGAAGCCGACTTCCACAAGGACAGAGGGCATCTGTGTATCTCTAAGTACAACGAGATTCGGACGCTCATTAACACCAAGATTAACAAAACCAACCTTCTCAAGCTGTTCATTGATATTGACAGCCAGTTCATAGGCAGCACCGTAAGCCGAGTATAGAAGCGTTTCCACACCGGAATAAGTATTTGGATAGGGAGAAGAATTTCGGTGAATCGAAACAAAATAATCACCGCCCGAGGAATTTCCTTCGGCTGCCTTTTCATAAGGAGTTTCATATTTATCTACCGTTCTGGTATAGAAAACTTCCAGCCCATTTTCACTCAGAATTTCACCGATTGCAAGAACAAGAGCCAGAGTGTCATCTTTTTCCTGTCGGCCTTCAAAAACCGCACCGGGATCAGAACCGCCATGTCCCGCATCAAGTATGATTTTAGCCATAATAATTACCGTTTTACTATCTTTATAGTTATCATATGCGACAGGAAATATCTTGTGAAATTTTTTTAGTGCTTTGGGGTTTACGAAAAAGTTTCGTAAAGTTAAAAAACAGCAAAAATTTGGTAGAAAAAATTTGAATCTTGCAGTATACTATATTTAATGTATGACATTAGGTCTTTTGGGCATACATACGGGGAGGATACAGATGAAAAATATTGCGGTATTGTCATCAGGATTAACGGTTGATCACGCAACCAGAATAATTAAGGGCATACGGGAATGCATTAACGAGCATGAAGCGAATGCTTTTGTTTTTACGTGTTCACGCAGATATGTGAGAAATATAGAGCACGATGTCGGAGAATATAACATTTACAGTCTGCCGGATTTCTCGGAATTTGACGGTGTTATTATGGTCAACAGTACAGTGGGTTCTGAAGAAATACTCGAAGTGATGGCAAGTAAGATTGAAGCGGTCGGCACTCCTGCGGTCGGTATTGATCGTGAAGACCCCAATATGTTTAATGTATCCATTGATAATAAGATTGCAATGAAAGAAATCGTCAGACATTTTGTGGAGCACCATGGTTTTACACGTCTGAATTATATATCAGGACCACTGACCAATGAAGAAGCAATTGAACGTTTTGAGGCATATACGGAAGTATTGCGCGAGCATAATATTCCGATTGAAAAAGATCGTATTTACTATGACGGTACTTTTCTAAAAGACAGCGGAATGAAGGCAATGGAAATTTTCCTAAAATCAGGTCTGGAACTTCCACAGGCTGTGATTTCTGCCAATGATGTAATGATATTAGGTGCTTATGAGGTACTTGAAAAGCATGGACTGAGAGTTCCTGAGGATATTGCAATATCCGGTTTTGATGATGATATGGATGCCAAGTATCATGTGCCGACGATTACTTCTGTTGCAAGAAGGCAGGAAGAGGTTGGTTATACAGCGTGTGAGAAACTTGTTTGCGGCATGAAAGAATCAGATTGTGGGAAACGTCTTGCAATTCCGACAAAGTCCAAATTCAGAGAGAGTTGTGGCTGCCGTATTCGTTTGGAAGCAGATAATGTTGCATTTCGTAAGATGCACTATACACGAAAAAGCAATGATGAAAGATATTTGGACATAACGAAGGACATGTCTATTGATTTGACAAGCGTAGAGTCCTTTGAACAATTAAAGAAATATATGAAGATTTACATACCGCGCATTGACTGTGAGGAGATGTATTTGTTCTTATGTGATCAGTTTGCTGATACGGATGACAGATTGAATGTGTATCAGGAACGAGCGGAAGAAGAGGATTATCTGCGCGAGGGATTTGGCAAAAATAATGTGCTGCTAATCGGGTATAACGCAGGTGAATTTGTTGAAGATGTCGACATGGATTTTGCAGGATTTTTGCAGTCTGTTAAGGATAAAGGCGAACGAAATAAATTCTACATTATTTCTCCGATACATTTCAGAGACAGATGTTTCGGATATTCCATTATTGGCAATTCGGAATTTCCGTATGAGAATCAACTGTTCTATACATGGTTATTGAATATCGGCAATGCAATCGAAACAATTCGTAAGCAGATGTTGATGCGTTCCATGATTGATAAGCTGGATTCCGTATGGAGTTATGATACGCTGACGGGTGTCTATAATCGTTCCGGATTCCGTAAGTATGGCAGTAAGGTATGGGAAGAAAGCCGTTCAAATAAAAAAGATTTAATGATATTGTTTATGGACTTGGATGGTTTGAAGATAGTCAATGATAACTTCGGACATGAGGAAGGCGACAGACTTATTAGTACATTTGCTCGTTTGCTGAAGGAAAAGAAGCGGCATGGCGAGGCAATTATGCGTTATGGCGGTGATGAGTTTGTGATTATCGGTTTGGGAGATCAGGCATATGCAGAGGAATACATTGCCTCGATAGAGCGGGCTATGGTAGATTTTAACCAAAGTTCAGATTGGGAATATGATATTGATGCAAGTTTGGGATACTATATTGTTGGCGGAACAGCTTGTATGGGTATGGAAGAAGCAATCGAGATTGCAGATACCCGTATGTACGAGAATAAGAAGCGAAAAAAGGCGCATAAAATGAAACTAAACTGACAAACAGAAGAAACGCGGGAGAATAAAATGCCTCCCGCGTTTTTATGTGCAACAGCTGTAGTATGTTCCTTAAGGTTCGGCAATGCGTGTGACGCCAACAAAGATTTCGGAAATTTTATACCAGGTGGTATAATCAACAATTCCTGTTGCGGGAAGACCAAAGATAGATTGGAATCGGCGTACAGCATTAGCAGTATTTGTACCATAAATTCCGTCAGGTGTCAGGCGCGGCAGTGAAGGGTAATTCTGCGCAATACGGTTGAGTTGTTCCTGAATCATCCGAACTTTATCTCCGGTACTTCCAATAGACAGATTATAGCCGGGCCATGAGGCGGGGACTCCGGATATCTCTTCTGTCGTATTGATGTACATATCACTTCCATAATAATTCCGAATAATCTGAATCGGTGTATATCCCTGCTCGGCAAGATATTGTGAACCCCATTGGCTGAGTCCGTTACAGGTCACGCGTCTGCCATCACAGTACTGTGTGAAAATCGGCTGACGCACGTTGGGACGTGACAAATAATTGGTAAAGATACTATCAACGATACGGTCTACATTTTCATAGATATTTCTGCCATAAATCCATTTCTGGTCAAAGGCAGTCGAAGATGTGATTGTGAAATTGTATCCTTGGTTACGATACCATTCCGTATAGACTCTATTCAAGGCAAACGACATAATGGCAAGCGTATTGGCGTAAATTGCATTTTCATTCCAGGTTGCATAGATTTCAGAGGAAACGACATTCTTAATATAGTCACGATATCGAATATAATAATTCTGTGCGCTGCTGTCTGACGGCGGGCCATCATGTACAACCATGAATTCGGGAATCACAACACGACTAAGTACAATTTCACCTGTTTCATCAATTGGCTTTATTTCTGCCTCCGGTATTTTGGGTGGATAATCCCCATAGAGCGTGTGTGCAGGAATGTTTATGACATCATTTTCAGCCGGGACTTCCTCAGGAAGCAGGCGCGCTGCTTGGAATGCAGTGACATCCGGCAGGATTTCGCTTCCGTTAATAACTAACATTTGATAGCCGGGTGCATTGATTGTAATGTTATATTCAGAATAGGGCTGTGTGTCGGAAGGGTTGACACTGTATTCAATTGGTGGGACAGGAAGTTCAATGGTGTCACTGAACCCGGAGTCATTTGTTGTAATCCGCTCTAATATCCCTGTGGGATCGCCGGTATAGGATATGTCTATGGTGGCATTTTCAATTGGAGTGAGGCCAAGCGCGGAGTTGACCTGTATCAGTAATCTTCCGAAATCGGGCATGGAAATACCTCGCAAACAGTGGTGTATGGTTTAGAATATGCAGATTATAAAAAAAGGTGTTGACAAATCATAAAAATGATGTATTATTGTATTAAGAGCATAATACAGTAATACAATGATATTATGTTAAGACATCTCAAAGGGTGGAAATATTCTTATAGAAAGGAATGATAAGATGGCATGGATACTTGACGGAGACAGACCAATATATGCACAGATTATCGACGAACTCCAAATGAGGATTATCGCCGGAATCTACGCAGCAGGGGACAGACTTCCGTCTGTCAGGGAACTTGCAGCAGAAGCAGCAGTAAACCCAAACACAATGCAAAAGGCATTAACAGAACTAGAGAGAAGCGGCTTGATCAGCACGATGAGAACAAGCGGACGAGTAGTGACGGAGGATACGAAGATGATAGATGAGATCAAGACTCAGTTGGCAACCGAGCAGATCAATCTGTTTTTTGAGAAAATGAATCATTTCGGATTCAGTAACGAAGAGACAGTAGAACTGATTATGAAGGCAGCAAAGGGGGAGAATAAGTGAGCACATTACTTGAATGCGTCAATTTGACAAAAAAATATGATCATACGCTTGCTTTGGACAATTTGAATCTTACAATTGAAAGTGGCAAGATTATCGGTCTTTTGGGACCAAACGGAAGCGGTAAAACTACTTTAATCAAGTTGATTAACGGATTATTAACACCAACTGCAGGCAACGTAACAATTAAGGGGAGTGCACCGGGTGTTGCAACAAAGAAGATTGTTTCCTATTTACCGGAACGCACCTATCTGAATTCTTGGATGAAGGTGGAGAACCTTGTAGAATATTTTTCTGATTTTTATGAGGATTTTAGAAAAGACAGAGCATACACGATGCTCCAGAATCTCGGTATTGATGCAGAGTCCAAATTGAAGACGTTATCAAAAGGAACCAAGGAAAAGGTACAGTTGATTTTGGTTATGAGCCGTGATGCTGAACTCTATGTATTGGATGAACCCATTGCAGGTGTTGATCCGGCAGCAAGAGATTACATTTTGAATACAATCATTACAAATTATAACGAGAATGCGTCCATTTTGATATCGACACATTTGATTTCAGACATTGAGTCAGTACTTGATGATGTTGTATTTATTAAGAACGGCGAAGTGACACTTCATGCTACAGTGGATGAAATCAGAGAGAAAAATAATAAGTCGGTAGATGCTTTATTCAGGGAGGTGTTCGCATGCTAGGTAAATTATTAAAACATGAATGGAACGCAACGATGAAGGTTTTACTTCCGGCAAACGTTGTCATTGTACTGCTTACCGTTCTTGGTAGAATTATGTTAGGTCTGAACATATTTGAGACAGATAGTGAGATTGTGCAAATGATTGCGGTATTGTGTTTAATACTCTATATTCTGAGTTTGTTTGCAGTTTGCATCGCCTGTACCATCTATATAGCGGTGCGTTTTTATAAGACTGTATACACGGATGAAGGGTATTTGCTTCATACACTTCCGGTTACTTCAACAGAAATTATATGGAGTAAAATGATGATTGGTGCATTGTGGAATTTGATTACAAGCATTGTGATTTCAGTTTCTGTGCTGTTGCTTGTGTTCGGAAGTCTCAGTCCCGGTAGCTTCGGTGAAATGATGAATGAATTATCAAAACTGATATCTACATATTTGGGCTCTGTATTTACGGGTTGGGTAGTATTTACTGTTTTCCTCTCAGTTCTGAGTTGCTTCTACTCCACATTGTGGCTGTTTGCAGCTATCTCATTTGGACAATTGATATCAAAGCATAAAGTACTGGGTTCCTTTATTGGATATGCGATTGGATATATCGTAGCACAAATCGTAGCAACTGTTGCAATGACTGCTAATGGATTGACCAATCAGGCGATGCTTTTGGATGAAAGTGTAGATGCAGTCATTACATATGTTAACACAACATTTGGTATCTCGTTTGTGATTACATTGGTGTTCACGGTTTTATATTATTTCGTTACCAGTTATATGATGAAACGCAGATTGAATTTAGACTAAAATAGTATTGATGTATTTTTTGAAAAGGTGCATGCAAATCTGTATGCACCTTTTTTTGTAAAAAAAGTATGAACTTTTTCATAAAACGGTGACAGACGATGTGATATGTAGTACAATATATGAGAATTATTTGATAGAATTAGGTAGAAGATATTCTGTGGGTTTACCCACCGAGGAGATAGAATGTTTGAAAATGGAGATACATATAACATAGAAATAAATGATGGGAATTTTGATTTTCACGCCTTTTTTGATGACTGCGAGGAGTTTTGCAGAGGCAAGGGCATGGCGATAAAAGAAATTCGTGCAATCCAATTACTCATAGAAGAAGTAGTTGTTAATCATTTGATGAAGCATACGGAGCAAATGAATTTTGAGATTACGTGTGTAGGAGATAGACATTACGCTGATATCAGATTTGAATATATGGGTGATTCCTATGATATATTTGACGATGAAGATGCTAAGGATTTGTCTGTGGTTCTGATTAGGTGTTTAACCGACGAGTACACATATGAATTCAATGATGCAGAACATAAAAATACAATGAAAATTATTATTAAGTTTTTGAAATGAAAAAGAGCCGGATTAATCCGATTCTTCTTCTTTTTCTGTTTCTTCTTCCACGGGTTCCGGAGGAAGTGTCATATGTACTTTATCAATACGTGTTTTATCCATTTCAGCGACGCGAAGAATGATTTGATTATCTAATTCCACCGCCTCGTCTTCTGTAGGCAAGCGATCCAGTTTTTCAATAATCAATCCGCCAATGGAATCATAATCATCAGAATCTAACTTCAATTCAGACGGCAGTTCCAGGGCATCATTAATATCATCTAATTTCATAGAACCTTCTATCAAGTACTCACGTTCATCTATCTTCTGTATGAAGTCACGTTCGTCTTCATCAAATTCGTCTCTGATTTCACCAACGATTTCTTCCAATAAATCTTCTAACGTAATCAATCCGGCGGTGGCACCATATTCATCAAGCACCATGACCATACTAATTGAATTCTCACGCATTTCCAACATCAGTTCAGAAGTTTTTTTGTATTCAAACGTAAAGTTTGCTTCACGCATGATATCTTTAATCTGAAAATTATCCCAGTTCTCGTAGAAGAGCATATCTTTTGCGTTAACCAAACCAATAATGTTGTCAGTCGATTCTTCATATACGGGAAGTCTGGTATACTTTTCTTCCAGAAAAACTTCTTTCAATTCCTGCCAAGTAGCTTCTACGTTTACACAAGACATATCAACACGGGGTATCATAATATCCTTTGCCAGTGAATCGCCAAAATCGAATACGTTGTAAATCATCTGACGTTCTTCTTTTTCGATGACACCGTCCTCGTGGCTCACGTCTACAATGGTACGCAGTTCATTTTCAGTCAT
>DATESB010000225.1:0-2148 GCA_035271065.1 Lachnospiraceae bacterium
AGCAGCCCCCACTATGGATGAAGGTGACATTACCATTACAGTTGCCTACGAAGATGAAACCGGAAAAGTATTTACGCAGGATTTCACTACAAATTTGTTTGTATCAGAGGTTGTGGATGAAATGATGGATCCGAATATGGACGGCGGTATGATAGAGGGAATGGAAGGAATGGAAGAGCAACAACCGGGCTTCCCTGTTTGGCTCATTATTGTGATTGTTGTATTGGTAGCAGCAGTTGTTGCGACAGTCATTATTGTATTAAAGAAGAAAAAGAAGAAAAAAGAAACAGATTTTTTGATTGAAGACCTTGAAGATGATGAGGACTGATAGATGAAATTTATTGATTTGCTGCGCATGAGCAGCAGCAGTTTGTTTAAAAGAAAGATACGAACCATACTCACGGTTCTTGGTGTTGTCATCGGAACGGCATCCATTGTCGTTATGATATCACTCGGACTCGGGCTTAATAAGTCTACCATGGAACAGATAGACAGCAATGGCGGTTTGACGACGATTTATGTCAGTGAGGCTTATGATGATTATGGCTCTGCTGACGGCAGTTCTTCCGAGGAAAAAAAGAGACTGGATAAAGAACTCGTAGAAGTCCTTTCACAGATGCCAAAGGTCAAGTCTGTTTCACCGGTCCTTTATGCCAATGTCATCCTAAAGCAGGGCGCTTATGAGATGAATACACAGTTGCAAGGCTTGACAACGGAAGGTTTGCTCAATCAAAATATGGAATTTGAGGCCGGTGGACTGCCGGAAGAAGGTGCACCGCTACAGTTTATTTATGGTTCATCAATCGAAGAAGATTTTTATAATGCCAAAACCGGACAGTACACATTTTGGGAAACAGGGGAATTGCCGGATATCAATTTTATGGATCAACCGATGTTTGTTATCTTCGATACGGATGCATATTATTCTTCCCAGTATCCGTCAGGTGAAGGCACAGGGCAGGAAGAGCAGGTGAAGGCGCCTAAGAAATATATGATAGATGCTGCCGGAAAGATTGCAAAGCCGGCATCCGGATATAATCAGAATTCATGGACGGTCTATTGTGATATTGATGCGCTTGAACTGCAGTTAAAGAAGATATTCAAAAATAAAGCAATCCCGGGACAGCCTACCAAGGAGAATGGAAAACCGTATAAAGAATTATACTACAGCCAAATCCAGGTCAGTGCTGAAACTATGGATGATGTAACTGAATTACAGACTTTAATCAAGGATATGGGATATCAGGCAGACAGCAATGCTGAATGGGTAACATCCATGCAGGAACAATATAAGAGTATTCAGTTGGTATTGGGCGGTATTGGTGCGGTATCTCTGTTTGTAGCAGCAATCGGTATCACCAATACAATGATGATGTCTATTTATGAACGAACAAAAGAGATAGGTGTCATTAAGGTGCTTGGTTGCAGCCTCGGCAATATACGTACTCTTTTCTTGTTAGAAGCAGCATACATCGGATTAATCGGTGGATTTGTTGGTATCTTGCTAAGTTACGGAATTTCGACTATTATAAATAAGGTGGCTGCCAGCATGGATTCTTATCAGACTTCCGTGTCGTATATACCGGCATGGTTATCCCTGCTTGGACTTTCATTTTCAGTAGTAGTGGGAATGGTTGCGGGATTTTTCCCTGCCCTTCGTGCGATGAAACTGTCACCGCTTGCGGCAATTCGAAATGAATAGCAACGAATAAAATAGATAAGGTTGAATGAATGATGTCAAAAGATAAGAAAAACTCCGCGGATGGACAAGAAGAGAAAGAGCTTGAAGCATATTCTTTGGATGAATTTGAGGATGAGCAGGAGAAAAAACGAAAGAAGTTTGTACTTCAACATAAACATAGAAGAATAATCGGAATTACGTTTACAATATGCACTACGGTTTTCCTTGCGATATTTGCGGGAGTCTTTTTAGCGTTAATTGAAAGTGGAAAGAGTTTCGGCGATTTGGCAGCGGCAACTGCTCATATTTTCCAAAGAGACCAGGATAAGGTGCAGGCGACATTTGCTGAAGGGGATGCAGCAGCGCTGAGTGAAGATGCACTTGTTCAATCGGAAGGCGGCAATGAAGCGAGCGCATCTGACAATACAGCAGTGGCAGAGGATGAAGCAGGAAATACAGTATCAGAT
>DATESB010000226.1:0-2680 GCA_035271065.1 Lachnospiraceae bacterium
TTCTAAAGCTGCACGTTTTTGTCTTCCGTCTGCTCTAGCATAGATTTCGGTTGTTCTCATGTGCTCATGACCAAGGACATCACGAATATAAATCAGATTGGTCCCAGCTTGAAGTAGAATCATTGCTTTTGTATGGCGAAGACAATGCGGCGAGAGTTTTTTCGGAAAAGTCATTTCGTCTTCTGAATAAAGTAAATCTGTATATTTCTGAAGAATATAGCTGATTCCTGCTCTAGTATAGGGATTTTTACTCCTGTTCAAAAATAAATATCTACTTGAAGCAAGTGGAGTTTTAAGATTCTCTTTTTCCATAAATAGATTTAATAGCTTTACAGTTCTACTATCCAATGGAACCCAGCGGCTTTTATTTCCCTTTCCATTTAGTCTGATTACAGCTGGAGGATCAAGCCGAATATCAGACACCATTATATTTATAAATTCGCTCACACGTGCACCGCTATCGTAAAGGAGTATCAGTATCAGCATATCTTTAAATCCAGATTTCATTGAGCTGTCTGGTTTCGCCAGTAGTCTCGAAAGCTGTTCTTGAGAAAGATATTCTATTATAGGTTTGCTTTGACGCTTACTTTTTATCGCCATGATCTGAAATGAATTCTCCAAATTTTCGGGTGATTCAATCTGAACGTATCGGATAAAGGATTTTATTGAAGCAAGTCTTTGATTTCGTGTAGAAGCAGAGCACCCCTGAATTTCCACATGATCAAGAAAACCTTTAACGTTTTCTGCGGTCAAATCACTAAGTTGTATTTTTTCTGCTGGTATTTTTAGTTTTTCAGCATAAAACGTAAGTAGTTGCTTAAAGGTATCTCGATACGAAATAATTGTATTAGAAGATAAGCCTCGCTCACCTGAAAGGTATGCCGTAAAAAATCGAGAAACATAGTATTGAAAAGTTTTAGTCTTCATAATCTTGCACCTCCGGAATGATTCCTACAGTTATATCACTAACTTTATCAACCATGGATGGATAAACTTCTGCAGTAAGTCTTAAATATTTTTCAGTTGCAGAAAGATTTCGATGTCCCAAATATACACTCAGAATGGGAAGAAATGCATTAATATCAATGCCTTTTTGAACAGCACACTGCAAGGAATGAACTGCGAAGGTATGTCGAAAATCATGGAGTCTTGGCCCTTTTCGATTATCTTGATGTGGAATTCCTGCCCCCCAAAGAATACGACGAAACCAGTCATAAACTATCTTTTTGTCTAGCTGCTTATGTGTACGCCCTTGAAATAAGTTTTCCTGTGATTCATATTTTGTATCATTCATATACTGAGCAAGACAAATGGAAAGACTTTTTGACAATGGAACTATACGTGAATTTTCGTATTTTCCATCTCTTACAACCAGATATTTTTCATTTAAATTGATATCCGAAATCAACAGGGAAGTCGCCTCATTAATTCTTAGTCCAGTTCCATATAAAAGTCGGATTATGACGGGTGCACATCTTTGAAATGTTGGATTGGGATATGAGTCACTATCTACAGTATTAATCAGATACTCTATTTCCTTGTGCGAAAAAATGTATGGCACAAAATCATTAGCATAAAAACGTTGATGAACCGGATTTGGCGCTGGAAAATATGAAATATCATTATTTATGCAATACTTATACAAATGACTATAGACCGTATTCCTGGCAGAAAAAGTTGAAGGTGATTGTTTTGGCTTTTTGGATAACCAGTCACTTAAATCTTCAGCTTTTAATTCTATTGGAGTGGCTGTTATGTTTTTGCAGTATGCGTCCAAAGTATGAAGATGACTCACTCCAGTATTATACTTGTACCCTTCAAGCCTTTTCTGCTCAACTAATGAATAAAAAACAGATGCATATGGACCTGAAAAAAATGGTGTTGTTTGTGGAACCATATTAAACCTCCAATGCACAGGATGCGAGCTGATTTAAAGATATCTTCGTATAAATCATAGTATTCTGGGTTTTAACATGACCTAAGACCTCTGATACTGTAGGAAGTGGTACTCCTTGATCAAGAAGGTTTCCTGCGATGCTGTGTCGCATACTATGAAGGCCATGTTTTCGATTATGCAAATCAGAAAACCCTGCTCTGTTCATATATTTAGTAACAATATGCTGCAGACTGGTGTTCTGACCGAAGCCCTCGAATGGTGCCATGTGACGTATAAACAAGTCTTTACATGTTGTTTCAGGTCTGCCATTTTTCAAGTAATCAATAACAGCGGTTGCAACATCCGAAAGCAATGGGTTAACAACATTATCACCTGTCTTTGACTGCATATATGAAAAAGTACCATTAATCCAATCAAATGATTGTAGAGTCAAATGGCGGATATCACCTGTACGCATTCCATATCGTATAGCAAAAAGAAGAATAGCATAATCTCTTTTTCCTACAGCATTTGCTCGATCAACTGCAGCTAATATCGATGTAAGTTCATCGCTGGTATAGAATGAAGGAATCTGCCCCATACGGTTCCCTTTCATACAGGGAACAAATATAGAATTATCAACAAGTGTAATTCTTTGCTCATATAGATAGTTAAGAAATGTCCTCAAAACATATGCATCATGCATTTGTGTGGTTTTCGCATGGACTGTTCTTGTTTTCCAATAGTCCATGATTATTGTTTTGGTTATTTGGGATAGGTCATGATAATTGTGCTCATATAAGA
>DATESB010000227.1:0-14013 GCA_035271065.1 Lachnospiraceae bacterium
CCAAACCTCGTAAACGCTAAGATAACCACTTGGCTATTAAAGGAGCGTTACCTATGGAACAAACAGGTCAAATAAAAACAAAGAAACGAATTGTAATCGCACTCGGTGGCAATGCGCTTGGAAACACGCTTCCGGAACAGATGGCAGCTGTGAAAATCACTTCAAAGTCTATTGTTGACTTAATTGAAGAAGGTCATGAAGTCATTATTTCTCACGGAAACGGTCCGCAGGTCGGTATGATTAACAATGCAATGGCTGCTTTATCCAGAGAAAATCCCGAGCAGCCGAATACACCGCTTTCCGTATGTGTTGCCATGAGTCAGGCATATATCGGATATGATTTGCAGAATGCACTGCGTGAGGAACTACGTAATCGTGGACTTGACAGACCTGTCACCACCATGATTACGCAAGTACAGGTCGATGAAAATGACCCTGCATTTCAACATCCGAACAAACCAATCGGACACTTTATGAGTCAAAATCAGGCAGAAGAAGCAACCCGCAAATACGGGCATATCATGGCAGAGGATGCCGGACGTGGCTATCGCCGTATGGTTCCTTCTCCAAAGCCAACTGCTATTGTGGAGATTAACGCAATCCGCACACTGGTAGATGCCGGTGATGTTGTAATTGCTGCAGGTGGTGGCGGAATTCCAGTCGTACTCCGTGGTAATCATCTGAAAGGTGTCAGTGCTGTCATTGATAAGGATTTTGCAAGCAGCAGACTTGCACAGGATTTGAATGCTGATATGTTGATTGTATTGACTGCGGTTGAACAGGTTGCCATTCATTTTCGAAAACCAAATGAAAAATGGCTTAGTCATCTTTCGGTTGACGAAGCCAAGGAATATATCAAAGAAGGACAGTTTGCTCCCGGTTCTATGCTTCCCAAAGTGGAAGCCGCCATTGAATTTGCCTCCTCAAAGAAAGGGCGCACCGCACTGATTACCTTATTGGAAAAGGCAAAAGACGGTATTGCAGGCAAGACCGGAACGATTATTTCTGAATAACAAACTCGGGTGGAAGATATTTTTTGATGATATCTTCCATCTTTTTGCTATCAATCGGTTTTGAAAGAAAGTCATCAAAACCAAGTTCTATGTAATAATCTTTTGCATCATTGACCGCGTTTGCCGTCAACACGATGATTGGCGTGTCTGCACATTTATTTTCCACTGTCTTAATCTGATTTAACGTCTCAATTCCATCCATACCCGGCATTCTGTGATCAAGGAAAATTATATCATAATGCTCCTCTTTGACTCGTTTCAAGCACTCTTCGCCACTCAATACAGATGTCATTTGCGCATAATGAATCGGACTCATCAATGCTTCTGCAACCATCAGATTTGTTTTAGAGTCATCCACTAATAATATCTTTGCGTCCGGTGCCGTAAAATCATTCTCTGCATTATGCCGTTTTTCATTTTCCGGCTCGTCATCTGTCGGCAGTTCCATGGGGTGGTAAGTTTTCTGTGGCAAGATAACCGTAAATACAGATCCCTGTCCGTAAACACTGAATACCTTCAATTCACCATCCATCAGTTTAACCAGTTGCTTTGTAATATTCAGTCCAAGTCCAATTCCTTCGATTGTACTTGTGTGCTCCTTATCTACCCTCTCAAAGCTGGTAAACAGGCGCGGAATGTCCTCTTCCTTAATGCCGATGCCACTGTCTTCCACCGAAACAATCAACGTTGTATTTGTTTCTGACGGTTTACAAACCGCACGTAATGTTACATGACCCTCACTTGTATATTTGATTGCATTATCCAAAATATTGATAATAACCTGTTGTATACGTACTGCATCTCCCATCAAATAATGTGGCATATTCTCATCAATATCCGTATTAAATTGCAATCCTTTGCGCTCTGCACGTTCCTTGAATATATTCATCAAATTGCCCAGCAGTACTCTGACATCATAAGAAGTTGGCACTATCTCCAATTTTCCGGCTTCTATTTTTGAGAAATCCAAGACACCATTTACAATTGCTAACAGTGACTGTGCGGAGCTTTGAATACTCTCGGAATACTCTGTTAATTTTGGATCCTTGAAATCCCTTAAAATAACCTCATTCATTCCCTGAATAACATTGATGGGCGTTCTGATTTCATGTGACATATTGGCAAGGAACAAACTCTTTGCCATATTGGCGCGATCAGCCTGATCCTTTAGTTCACACATACGCTCAAATTGCTGTTTACTTTCTGTAACATCAAACAGCACCGCCACATAACCGCCAATCTCTTCGCCGCTTTTTACTTCATTTACGTGTACGTTATAATAGTGATTGTTAATTTCAATCTGCTTTTCATCACTGCCTTCAAACACCTGAGTGATAACCTCCGCCGGTACCACCGCACCATTGACCATGTTCTGCAGTGAGGGAAACAATTCCTTGGCGCCTTCATTTGCCTCCATAAAGGTATGGGCAGCACCTACAATAATAATTGCATCTTCCATGTTCGACAAAATGCCTTCATGTGCAACGCCTACTACATCAAATATCTTCTGCTTCTTGACCGCATATGCAAACACAACAATTCCACATGCAACTCCAAACGGTGCCATGTCATATCCACTGTCCATTGCTCCAAAAAAGCCCAGTAAATGAATGCTGAGGGGAAGTCCTGCATTATCGTCAGTAATCTAAAATTTGCCTTTCGGTTCTGCTCAACTGCTCTGCGCGTTGCCCAAACAGAAATAATGCAGTTGGAAACCAACGCAGCATACATGGTTCCGGCAAAGAAAATGTAAAGAGGTCCTTTATGCAAAATGGCATGTGGCATCAATCCGGTTTCCACAAACTCTACGCTTGCATAATACAAGGGGTTTGATTGGTATGTGACAACTGAGACCAAAACAATACAGCAAAGTAAAAACCATGTAACCCAGAAAAATTTGGGCATCTTTACCTCACTATATGTGAAAATGAACAACGTCAACATGAGTGCCACAAACGAGCCTCCGATATACTCTATTTTGATAGCAGTCATTGCCTCTTCAAGATTTTTAGCTGTCATCTCAAAAAGGTATCCAAAATTCTGCATAAGGCCACAAATAACTGTAACCAGCATGAGCTTTGTCAACTTAGTCTCTCGCTGGAAAAACAGTAAAAGCGTACACATCATACATACAATTACTGCTATGATTTGCACAATCAGCAGAACATTATACATAGGTTTCCTCCATGATTCTTTCTAATGCATTCAGTATATTTTCATAACCGGTGCATCTGCACAGATGCCCGGAAATTAGCTTACGCAATTCGTCTCTGTTGTATCGTTTACCGGTTCCGACGATTTCCACTGCTGTCATAATCAATCCCGGCGTACAGAAGCCACACTGAACTGCTGCTTCCTCTACAAACGCCTTCTGAATGGAACTTAGTTCGCCATTTGGTCCAAGCAGTCCCTCTACGGTCAAAATATGTTTTCCCTCTGCCCATGATGCCAAATAGATACAGGAATCAACTGCTTCTCCGTCTACAAGCACGGTACATGCACCACATTCACCTACTTCGCAGCCTTTTTTGACGCTTGTCAGGGATAACTTATTGCGAAGCATATCTAAAAGTGACTCTCTTTCATCAATATCAACTTCTTCTTCGCTACCATTCACAATCAGTTTTATATACTTACGCATCTGCTTTACCTCCCGCATAAACGATTGCCTGCCGCAAAGTTCTCTCTGCCAGTTCTTCTACCAGTTGCAATCTGAATTCCTTGCTGGCACGCCAACTTGTCCGAGGATTGACTTCCTCCAATACACCCTCTCGTACCGCTTGGAATAATTCCTTGCTGATTGGCATTCCCTTGACTTTTTCTTCTGTTACAGGGCATCTGATAGGAGTTGGTGCTGCAACACCGTAGCCAATACGCATATCCTCGATTATCTGCTTATCATCACTTAATTTCACCAAAACCGCACAGCCAAGTGTTGCAATTTCCATGGCATTTCGCTTGCCGTATTTGATATAATGTCCACCAAAGCCTTCGTAATCTTCCTTTGCAATTCTCACCGACACAGCCACTTCATCATGCGCCCGCACCGTCTTTCCCGGTCCTGTGTAAAATTCTCTGATTGGCACAAGTCTGGTTCCATTTGCACCTCTCAGTTCTATCACTGCATTCAAAACCATAAGCGAAGATGCGCTGTCTGCACTGGTGACACCGTTGCAGAAATTGCCGCCAATGGTCCCTACATTACGCAGTTGCGGTCCGCCCGCCTGGTCCACGGCATGCCCCAATATCGGGATATATGTTTCAATGATATCGTTATAAGTAATATGTGAAAATGTTGTAGCCGCACCGATCACAATTGTACCGTCTGCTTCCATATGTACACCTATCAGTTCCAAAATTCCGTGAATACTGATTAATGAAGCACCTGCAAGTCGTCCCTCTCTTATCTGCACCAACACATCACTTCCGCCGGAAATAATGATTGCTTGTTCGTCTTCTGACAGCGCACGAATTGCATCATCTACATCTTTTGCCTGATAGAAATTGTCTATATCATACATCGCGTCTGCCTCCCTTGATGAGTCCTGCTTGGATAAAATGCTCCACCAGTTTCTGTGGCTCTAAAGGCAATGAATCAACTGCCACTCCCGTTGCGTGAAGCAGGGCATTTCTAAGTGCCGGTGCAGTCGGTATTGCAGGTGGTTCGCCGAGTGCTTTATTTCCAAATGGCCCGCTCGGGTCTTCCAGTTGAACAAATTCCACATGCAAATCCGGTGTATCCATGGATGTCGGCAATTTATAATCCAACAAATTATCATTAAGCGGTTTTCCTTTTTCATTGTACAATAACTGCTCAGAGAGTCCATAACCCAAGCCCATACTCATACCACCGTGTATCTGCGCTTCTGCAAGTTTAGGATTAATCAATACTCCGCTGTCATGTACCTGTATGATATTCAGCACTTCCATCTTGCCAAGCGGAATATCAACCTCTATTTCTGCAAAACATGCACCTGAAGAAAATGTGTTTTCCTTGCAGTGACTGGTTGCTTCTGCTGTAATATGTACGGATTTATCAAGGCTGTAGAACGCTTCCGTTGCCAAATCAACCATTGACAACAGTTGCTCTTTAGAAGTTTTGTCAATAATAAAGTTATCCGAAACATCCATGGTGTCCGGCTCTCTCTTTAATTTATATGCCGCATATTCCAGAATGCGTTCTTTCAGTATTTTACCTGTTTTCACAATTGCCTTACCGCTGACATACGTTTGTCTGGAAGCATATGCCCCTGTATCAAACGGAGAAGTATCTGTATCTTGTGTTGATTGAATATAAATCTTATCCTCGGAAATTCCGGTCACTTGTGCCGCCATTTGACTAAAAACTGTATCGGCGCCCTGTCCGATTTCCGTTGCACCCATCTGTAACTGCATGGAACCATCTTGGTTCAGCACCATACGGCAAGATGCTGTCTCTAAAGAAATCGGATACACACCGGTCTTATAACAGAAAATTGCCATACCGACTCCACGGCAAATAGGACCTGTCTGGTTCTGATAGAGTTTCCTCTTCTCATCCCATTTTATGTATTCTTTTCCTTTTTCCATGCATTGCAACAAGCCATAAGATTGAAACTTGATGTGCGTGTGTGGATCTTCATATCCCTCTTTCATACAGTTCTTCACACGGAACTGATAGGGATCCATTCCGATTGCATATGCCAAATCATCCGCCAAAGCTTCTGCTGCAAATGCACCCTGCGGTATCCCGTAGCCACGCATGGCACCGCCGGTTGAAATATTGGTATAAACAGTATAGGCATCTTCTTTGAGTGCCTTTTCATCGTGATAAATCTGCTTGAATTCATTGATGGCATTTGCCACAATTGCATGACCGTGTGATGCATAGCCACCTTGATTGGAATAAGCCTCTACTTTTCTTGCAACCAAGGTACCATCTGCCCTCACTGCAGCCTGAACCTTGAATTCTATGGCATGACGCACTCTTGTACAGGCAAGCGTCTCTTCTCTGGTCAATTCTATCTTAACTGCTCTGCCGCCAACTTGTGTACAAAGAAATGCAGTGAGCGGCTCATACAGCACATCCTGCTTATTACCGAATCCGCCTCCGATATAAGGCTTAATCACGCGTACCTGTCCCCACGGAATGCCAAGAGCCTGACCAACAACACGCCGCACAATATGCGGAATTTGTGTTGAAGTCACAACCACAATTCTACCCTTTTCTATGTATGCAAAAGAGACCGGAACCTCTATATGGCAATGCTGCACGGTTGCGGTCTGATATGTTTTATCCACGATATACAACCCGTCTTCCTGACAGGCTTCTTCAAAATCTTCTTCCCCCAATTGAAATCCGGAATGTACCAAAACATTATCCGGCTTTTCTGTATGTACTGCTGTTGCACCCTCGGTCATGGCGGCTTCTGTTGTTACAAGTGGTTCATACTCGTCATACTCGACTTTCACCAATCTTGCCGCCTTAACTGCTGCTATTTCATTTTCTGCAATAACTGCTGCTATATCATCACCATAAGTGCGCACCCTTGTCGTAAGCAGTCTTCTGTCTGAGATATCCTGATGTGCTTCTTCCACCGACCAAGGATGTCCCGGTGTTGGAAATTGAATGTCCGGTGCATCGAAACAAGTCACAATTTTAACTACACCCGGTACTTTGAGAGCTTCCGATAAATCAAAACTCTTTACCACACCGTTTGCTATGGTACTTCTGACCACCTTTGCAATCAACAGATTTTTGGGTTCTAAATCTGCTGTATACTTGGCTTTGCCGGTCACTTTCTCATATGCATCTACACGTTTGATGCTGTCTCCTACTGCCATATTATGCGCCTCCGGTCTTGTTTCCCTTTACGTACTTCCCGTCTATATGACATTGCTCAGACATATATATCACTCTCTCCAAGCGCTGCTTGATTGTTATTTCATTCGGCGATTTCAGCTTTTGATCATCTATGACAATGGCATCGAACTCATATCCATTCTCAAAACTGCCTACCTTACCAAAAAATGCACCGCCACCCTTTGTTCCCATATAAAAAGCTTCTTCCATCGTAAGCGGTTTTAACGTATCATCCATTAGTCTCCATCTCAGTTTCGATACCTGAATGGAATCCGCCATAGCCCGAAAGATACTGTCAGAATAACCACCTGCCACATCTGTTCCCAGACCAACCTTCATTCCTTTCGATAAATATCTTCGAATTGGTGCTATTCCGGATGCCAGATTAATATTACTCAACGGACAATGTGCCACAAATACATCGTTATCAAGCATTAACTGCTCTTCTTCCTCTGTCAAATAAACACAATGTGCCATGATAGCAGGATAGTTGCCGCCAAACATCTGTGTCTGAAGATAAGCATCTGCATAACCGGCTGCCTGCGGGCATAATTCCTTCACCCACTCTATTTCACTCTTATTCTCAGATAAATGTGACTGTATCGGTAAATCATATTCTTTTCTGATTTGAGATAATGCTTCCATTAGTTCATCCGTACAAGACGGAATAAAGCGTGGTGTTATAATTGGTTTTGTATTCTGATACCGGCCTTTTATGTCCTCAAGCCACTGTACTGTATCTTGTGCTGATGCTGCAGCACTTTCTTCACATAAATCCTTTGGAGCATTACGGTCCATATTAACCTTGCCGACCATGGTTCGAAGACCTGTTTTCTCCATTAAATCCATTAACAGCTCGGTTGATTCTCTGTGCAATGTGGCAAAAATACACGCTCTTGTTGTTGCTCCCTGCTTCATCGCATCCGCAAACAATCGATACGCTTTTTCAGCATATGCAAGGTCTGCATATTTTGCTTCCTCCAAAAATGTAACCGTATTTAACCACTCCAGCAGTTCCATATCCATTGCAAGACCGCGGTAAGCATATTGTGGCGCATGCAAATGCAAATCTACTAATCCAGGAACAATCAGTTTATTTCCATAATCAGTGATTGGCAATTGGGCATATTCGGCGGGCAGCTCAGAAAATGCACCTTGAGACACTCCGTCTATACATACAAGATATCCGTCTGCCATTGTATTCAGTTGCATTGTGTTCTCGCTATAACAGATATTGCCCTTCAAGACAAATGAATCTTTCTTCATTCAATACTCCATTCTATGCCTTTTGTCAGTCACTCCTATGAAAAGAATACATCCTTATACCAGCGAACCGATTCAATATAGGCTGCATAGACTGCATCCATACTGATGCTCATAATAATCATCTGTCTGGATACCTCCTGCCAATCTGCTGCTTCATAGTGCAGCATAAAATCCAATACTGCTGCCAATTCGCCTTTTTGATGGACGAGGGCTTCCGAAATTTCCTTTGAAACACGAATCTTATCCAACGCTTCTTCCATTGGCAAATTGAGTATCAAATCCAATACCGAAAACAGGCCTACCAAGAACAGTTCGGAGGATTTCATCGTCAACCCGAAAATAGGGGCAAGCGTCTCCGCAAATTTAGCACGCAACAGAGAAAGTCTTGTGATTTCGTTTGGTCTGTCTGTACACAGTTCCTTGGTAACTGCTGTATTAATCCATTTCTTCAATTCCTTCTGACCTAACATTGCTGCTGCATGTCTGATTGTCGTAATTCCGGAATTGACACTCATGCGATTAACCATCTGCAATAATTCCAGCACCAATGCTGTATCCCTGCCTATGATATCTGCTGCTTTTGTTAATTCGAAGTCCTCATCATTGACCATTTTCAACAGCTGGAGATAATTTGCCTTAAGCGGTGCTACTTCGGTTTCTCCCTTTGTAACCGGAATTCGATAGAATTCCCCTTCAAACATTTCAAAACTCGGATCGTCTTTTAACTCATCAAACTTTTCCTGATTATCTACATTGCCGACACAAATTCTAATGTTCGGATATACCTGTCCAAAATAGAGTTTTGCCTTTGTCACATCTATTTTCTTGCAATCCAGAATAATATAATCCATCAATTTCAATATTTCTTTGTTCTGCTCATATTCTGACACCGGAAGTTTCCGCATAGCAAGTTTATAGCCTTTGCTCTTAAGTTCCGTCACTCTGTTGACATACAATTCTTCACTCGTAACACTATTATCAAACAGCAGAACCAATCTGTTATGTGGCTCACTGCATTGGGCCTCAATATCAGAAAAAACAGAAATATTACCAACCGGTACAAATACGTCCGTGTCCGGTGAAAGTGTGTCTATTCCCATGTTTTGTATGACCTCTAATCCGTCCACGAAGCCTACACCGTCATTACGCCCAAAGCCCTGTAATCCGGGATTCAGAAAAAAGTTCTCTTTCTGTGAAAATAGGGAGTATGCACTCACCTTCATATCTTTATCAAAAAAGGGGATGATTGTTGCAAGCATATGCCTTGCCTCCTTTGTTTTATCAATTGTCTCTTATCTAATTATATGACAAATTTCCGACAGAGTAAACCTATAAAAGGCTTTCTGTTGTCAAACTGTCTCTGTTCTATTTGCGATATGGAGTATGTTCAAGTGGTAATTTTGTTCTCTTTATGCCATCTTTTTTATAATATGCATTTTGAACTGCAGGCGCTGTCGGTATTGAAGTAATCTCGCCAATGCCAATGGCTCCGTAAGCGGCTTCGATGCCCGGCTTTTCAATAATGATACTTTCCACATCCGGTACCTGATTGGCCCGGAAGAGTCCCAATGTGCCGTACTTTGCTGTTGGCACGCAGTTTTCAAGCGGATAGTTTTCCGTCAGAGCAAATCCCAGCGACATAATAACACCGCCTTCAATTTGTCCCTCTACATTCTTTGGATTGACTGCTTTTCCAACATCATGAGCAGCTACAATTTTCTCTACCATACCATCTTCATTCAGAATACATACTTGTGTTGCATAGCCATAGGCCACATGAGATACCGGATTAGGTATATCAGCACCCATTGGGTCGGTTTTGGCATAATATTCTGCTGTAAATTCGCGACCCTCAAGCAATTGCAAAGATCCAGCCGTTTCACTGAGCGCCGTCTTGAATTGTACGCCTGCCTGACGAATTGCTTCTCCTGTAATCAATGTCTGACGCGAGCCGGATGTTGTACCCGAATCCGGCGCCATAGCGGTATTTGGTGCATGATAGACGATATCGTTCGACGTCAATCCTGTTGCCTCACACAAAATCTGTACTGCCACTGTACCTAGCCCCTGTCCGATACAGGATGCTCCTGCATAGATATGCACCTTTCCATCTTCTATTCTTAATCGGCACCGTCCTTTATCGGGCAAACCGACTCCAACTCCTGCGTTCTTCATAGCGCATGCAATTCCGACATATTGATATTCTTCACAAACTTGCTTGACTGCCTCTAGGGTTTCTGCAAGGCCGGTTGAAGCATCTGCTATCTGTCCGTTCGGAAGTACCTGCCCCGGACGAATTGCATTTTGATAACGCATTTGCCATGGTGAAATTCCAACCATTTCTGCCAACAAATCTATATTACATTCTGTTGCAAAACATGTCTGTGTCACACCAAACCCTCGAAACGCCCCTGCCGGCGGGTTATTGGTATAGACGGCCTTACCGTCAATGTCAATCACCTGATAATTATATGGGCCTGCTGCATGTGTACAGGCACGTTGCAATACCGGCCCGCCAAGAGATGCATATGCTCCTGTATCTGCCACCACCACAGCCTTCATCGCTGTCAGATACCCATTTTCATCACATGCGGTTGTAAAATCCATGCTCATGGCATGCCGTTTCGGGTGGACAATGATACTCTCTTTTCTGGTCAATTTCACCTTAACAGGACGTTTTGTCAGATATGCAACAAGCGCTGCTTGATGCTGTACCGTCACATCTTCCTTGCCGCCAAACCCACCACCAACTAATTTATTCTCTACCACAATCTTCTCAGGTGGAAGACCAAGTAATATCGAACATTCATGCCTTGTATCATAGGTTCCCTGATCGGAAGAATAGATAAATACCCCGTCATCTAACGGAAATGCAATTGCTGCTTCTGGTTCCAAAAAGGCATGCTCCGTAAATGGAGTTTCATAATGCTGTGTCACTTTATACTTTGATTTTGCGATTACCTCATCGGCATTACCGCGTATTAAGTGCTCATGCGCAAGGATATTTCCACCCTCATGTAACTGTGGTGCATCCTCACGCAAGGCTTCTTCAGGAGCGCTAATAGGCGTAAGCACCTCGTATTCAACCTCAACGAGTGCTTTTGCCTGCTCCAATATCTCAGGTGTCTCTGCCGCTACAATGCAAATGGCATCTCCAAGATATCTCGTTGTATCGCCTACCGCAATCATTGTATCCCAATCCTGTTTCAAATGTCCGACTTTATTCTTACCCGGAATATCCTCTGCCGTAAATACAGCCACCACACCTTCAAGTGCAGTTGCCGCCTCTTTATGGATTGCTTTCACAATGGCACGCGGATGCGCAGAACGTACTGCACTGGCATAAATCATGCCTTCTAATTCCACATCATCTACATATTCTCCACAGCCCAGTACCTTATCAGCCGCATCAATTCTGTGCATCATAGCGCCGACTCCGGATTTTATGCCACTTCCGTGCGTCTGCGCATTGACCGTCTTACTCTCGTCCGATGCTACATTGATTTCGCCTCGAAAGATTGCTGCTGCAAGCTCAATTGCATCAATGATTTTCTTATATCCTGTACAGCGACAGATATTATTACGAATTGCAAACGCAATCTCTGCGCGTGTAGGCGTTTGATTCACATCCAGCAATCCTTTTGCACACATCACCATACCCGGAGTACAAAATCCGCACTGTACCGCACCTGCTTCTGCAAAGGCATATGTGTAAACTGTCTGCTCATGCTCCGTCAAGCCCTCTGTCGTTATGATTTGTTTGCCTTCCATCTTGGAGACAGGCTGTACACATGACTTCATTGCTTTACCGTCAATTAAAATCGTGCAGGTGCCACATGCACCCTCACTACAACCGTCTTTGACAGACTTTAATTTCAAATCATCCCGCAGAAAACGCATCAACTTCTTATCTTCTGCAACTTGATAGTTTTCTCCGTTGACATTCAGTGTATACATGAGCCACCTCCCAACCAGTTTCCCGTGCTCTTCATTGATTATCTTTCCTGTATATATGTAATAATTGCCTCCAATACGCCGCCACCGATGGATCGTGCTTTATCAGATACTGTGTAACAATGTGCAATTTCACATCTGGCGTCAATGTCGCCAACCTTCATTCCTGTGGTTACATAGACACCCTCCTGCAGCATGCCACGCACGATTCCGGACATTTGTGCATAAATGGGCTGTCCGACAACTTCTTTGTCTGCCTGACCCACTATCACTTCTGCAACAGCCTGCCCTTGTTCCACATACTCCCCAATGCTTGTGAGTGGGTGAAAAATGCCGTCAACTCCGGCTTTGATTAGCCGTTCTATCGTATATCCGCCGACATTGCCCGGAATACCGGTATTCGGTATGGCGCTGCCTTCATAAATCACTCTGCCCAAATCATGCCCGCGCTTTGTTTCTATTACTGCATGTACGTCAACCCCTGCTGTAAATCCCGGTCCAACTCCAATCACAAGTGGAGCATCTGTAATAAGAGTGCCACGATTCTTCTTTGCAAGAATTGCATCTACCAATACATCCGGCTGATAGTCTTTTAGGATGTCGGTCTTCTCGTCCACTATCACGGAAATCTTCCTGTCTGCCTGTAGTTGCTCTATTTGCTGCAGTTGTCTCTCAGCCTCTTGCTGTTCATTGGCCAGCACGCCTTCAATGCCCTCAACCTCACAATGTCCGTCATATACCGCACGCGAAAAGGCAACTGTCCTCCGAACTGTTGTCGGCACAGCAATATCCGTCATCAAAATATTATATCCACAGCGAAACAACCTCACGGCTATTCCTGTAGCCAAATCTCCTGCACCTTTTATTAATATTTTCATTTGTCCATCACTCCAAAATAAACTTCCTGCTGCCCCAAATCTGCCAATGCCCGTGCCATCATAGCCGCTGTCCGCTTCTGTTGTCGTTCCACCGTTTTATTAAAAAAGAGAATATACCGCATATGGGGTGCAACTCCCTTTCTCAACCCTTCATCACTCATTGCTAACGTTATGATGTCCTGCCAAGTAAGCTTATTGTCTGCCTTTCTATGAAGCAATCGCATCACCTGTTCCGGTCTGTGACAAACTTCAGAAATAGTCTTTCCAATTGCATCCATTCCCAGTACCCCTATCACTATATCGGTCTGTTCCAAAATAACCGGTTCATGCTCCGCAGGTGCCTTACAAGGTAGGCCCTTTGAACCGTCAGCCTCTATGACAATCGGAATTCGATATTCAAACATACTCATTAGTAACCTATCTGTAGGGCTCTTTATCTTCCCATCTGTTGCCTCTCTTGCAACCCAAACGACTTTCTCCTGATCTAACAAATTCTGAATTTTTTTTGGCGCATAATGACTAACAAGTGGAGCACTCTCCGGTCGTCGCATATGGGTCGTCGTTGTGACAAACGCCTTGCGTCCTGCTCTCTTATACTCATCGGCAAGTGTCATAATTAACGTTGTCTTTCCACCTGCACCAACCACAGAAATTACAGGATTTCTAACATTTCTAATGGTAAATGCCTCTGTCAACAGCCTTGATTCTTGACATTCTCCATCCGCAAAACTAATTATCTTCATTGCAATTCGCTCCTAAAATCACTCTCTAATTCATTTCCAAAATCAATATCCCTAAGTTCATAGTCATCCGACACCTCGTACCAATAAATGTCCTGCGGATTGTTACTGACTATTTGTCTGCCGCCGATATCTCCGCTCAATCCCAACAGTTCCTCTTTATATTTTCTGTCGAAAATAGTTGGGTTGCCATATCGTTCTCCCCATGAAAGGCATCCAATACCTTTCCCTGCTGCAATATAGCCTTTCACAAAGTTTTCTATTGTTTCCTTCTTCAGATACGGCTGGTCAGCTACGCAGAACAAATAGGCATCCGCGTC
>DATESB010000228.1:0-9887 GCA_035271065.1 Lachnospiraceae bacterium
ATATCACCGATATCCATCTTCTTAAAATCTGCATAAGGCTCTTCACCAATCGAATCTCTTGCCACATACACCTGAATATTGCCCTGCAAATCCTGTATATTACAAAATGAAGCCTTACCCATAACACGCTTAAACATCATACGTCCGGCAATTGAAACACTCTTACCTTCCATCGCATCATAGTCATTCTTAATCTCCATACTGTGATGTGTCACATCATATTTCATAATCTGAAATGGATCTTTACCGTCAGCCTGTAACTGTGCAAGTTTCTCTCTGCGCACTTTCAGCAACTGATTCAAATCCGGTTCCTGCTGATTGTTCTTCTGCTGATTATTTTGTTGGTTGTTCTTCTGCTGATTTTGTTGTTCGCTCAACTCATACACTCCCTTATCTAAAAGGCAGTCATCTCACATGACCGCCTCAGTTTGTCAATTGGTTTGCTGATTAGTTGGATCTCTGAATCTCCAGTACCTTATACTTCAACACACCTGCCTGTGTATCTACAGAAATTGTATCACCTTTCTTGGCACCAATTAAGGCTCTGCCTACAGGTGATTCATTTGAAATCTTGCCCTTCAAACTATTGGCTTCTGCTGAACCTACAATCTTATATTCCAATTCTTCTTTGAATTCCTTGTCTAATATCTTCACTTTACAGCCAATGCTGATTTTGTCTATGTCAATCTCATCCTCTAAAACAACTTCGGCATTTTTGAGCAGTTTCTCGATATCCTCAATTCTTGCTTCAATATCTCTCTGCTCATCCTTGGCAGCATCATACTCTGCATTTTCAGATAAATCGCCCTGTTCTCTGGCTTCCTTAATCTTCTCTGCTACTGCCTTTCTCTGTACTACCTTCAAATCATGTAACTCATTCTCTAACTTCTGTAATCCCTCATAAGTCAATATGTTCTTCTTTTCTTCCATGCTAACCGCACCTTACCTCTCCTGCTTTTTCTGTAATCTATATTATTCTCTGTAATTGTCCACAAAACTGCCCTAAAACAATGAACGTATTATACCCTATTCGTATGTTTTGTGTCAAGACAAATGCCGATAGTCACCAATTCTTTTGGGGAAGTGTTTAAACGAGGATTTACAGGCGATATCAAATTCGTGCATCCGCACTTCACTGATGCCTATCAAAAGAGCCTGTAACAGTCCTCCGTCAATCGTATGTCCCTCTAATTCAAATTGACATTCTTCCCTATAAAGCAACTTCAAATCAATCAGCAAATTGGCTTCTTTTGGTATACCATTGGTCATCCGCATCAATAATCCGGTTTCCTCATATAGTTCATCTGAAAACTCTTCGAAATAATCCGGACGTTTTGTTACAACTGCCAGGTAATTCAAGTCTTCATAAATCTTCATCAACACTTCCGGCACCTGTTCCTCTAACTCTTCTCTGTCTAGCACAACAGGCCGCAAATCCTTTTTGGAAATCCCGAAATGTTTATATGCCCCTTCAAGCAATTGCGGGACAAATCTTTGCGCAAGGTTGTCCCCTGTCACCAATTCTGCAGCTTTCAGCAATTCTTCCATTTCTCCGCTGTCCTGTAACTTGCGTAACACAGACCTATTGATGACAATCTGATTGATTTTGTTTTTCCTGATTATTTTTCTGTATTTTTTTAAAGAACTTCGATACGGATGATGAAATCTTTCACCAAAACGCGACTTTCGTATTGATTTAATATAGATGAATTTAACTTGTTCCATGAGGCAGTATATGTATATCAGCAATTACATATGCGCGAAAATTTCTCCTAATTCCTCAATAGTTTCAATATCGTTTAATTTCTGCCGCAACTTCGACGAACCAGGAAGCCCAGCCGTATACCATGCTGCGTGTTTTCTCATCTCACGCATACCGGTATACTCTCCTTTGTATTTCACTAAAAGCCTTGCATGACGCATCACCATTTCGCTGATTTCATTGACTGTTGGCTTATCAATTATCATTGCGTCATCTTGATATACTTTAATTTGTTGAAAAATCCACGGGTTCCCCTGAGCCGCACGTCCAATCATAATCCCATCACAACCGGTTTCCTCGACTAGTTTTTGAGCCGTTTCCGCCGATACAACATCACCGTTTCCGATAACCGGTATCTTGACCGCTTCCTTCACCTGTCTGATAATATCCCAATCCGCCTTGCCCGTATAGTATTGTTCTCTTGTCCTGCCATGTACTGCAATAGCAGCTGCCCCGCTTGCTTCTGCAATCCTTGCTATCTCAACTGCATTCACATGTCCTTCATCAAATCCCTTTCGGATTTTAATGGTTACCGGTTTTTTGATTGCTTTCACTGTTTTCTCCACAATCTCACCAATCAATCGTGGATTTTTCATCAGCGCCGATCCCTCCCCATTGTTCACTACCTTGGGAACCGGACATCCCATGTTAATATCCAAAATAGAAAAAGGACGTTCTTCAATCCTTTTTGCCATTTCGCTGATAATCACAGGATCACTTCCAAACAGTTGCAGAGATACCGGAAGTTCCTCTTCATGAATTTCCATTAACTCAATTGTATTCTTATTATTATAATAAATCGCTTTAGCACTAATCATTTCCATGCAAAGAAGTCCTGCTCCTTGTTCTTTACAAAGCAAGCGAAATGGCAGGTCCGTTACTCCTGCCATTGGTGCCAAAATCAAATTGTTATCTATACTGACATTTCCAATCTTTAATTCCATTTCGTTTCGTACCTACTTCTGATTGCGTAAATAAATCAGACGCAATCCCTTTAGTGTCAATGTACTGTCATATACATCAATTGCCTTTGTCTCTCCCGCAATAATACGTCCCAATCCACCGGTTGCAATCACCTTTAGGTTCTGATATCCGGTTTCCTTTTTGACACAATCAATGATGTATTCTGTCTGTCCAATCTGACCATACACAAGCCCTGCCTGCATACTTGAAATGGTATCCTGCGCCAAGATGGACTTCGGCTTTTTAATTTCAATTTCAGGAAGTCTTGCCGCATCTTCCCACAATGCTTTTGCTGAAATGCGAATACCCGGTGCAGTAATACCGGCAGTAAATCTACCATCCTCCGTCACCAAATCATATGTGGTAGCTGTTCCGAAATCCAGAACCAACGTAGGTCCTCCGTAAATCTCATATGCCGCAACCACATCAACAATTCTGTCAGCACCGATTTCTCTCGGATTGGGTGTATCAATCTTTATGCCTGTCTTTGTACCCGGTCCGATAATCAACGGAGTTTTCTTCAAATACTTAACCACGGCATTCACAAGGGAATGCATCGTATTCGGCACAACACTTGCAATAATTGCCCCGGAGATTGCCTCTAAAGCAACACCTTGTTTTTCAATTAAATCTGTGATGACAATTCCATACTCATCTGAAGTTCTTTGCAACTTTGACACAATTCGAAATGTTGTCACCAATTCCTCTTTGTCAAATACTCCAAATGTAATATTTGTATTCCCAACATCAATAACAAGCAACATCTCTATTCTTCCTCCAAAAATTCATCCACCGATTCCTTCAAAATGAAAACTTTATAGAATAAGGACAATGATTCCAGCAATTCCTGTCTTTTTCTTTGAATTTCTTTCACCAACAAGGCACTGCCAACCTCATCATATAGTAAGTCCCCCGGATCTGCCATTACCTCAAAAGTCAGTTCGCCATCCTCATCATATACCATCGTGAAGATACCGCCGACTTCTTCCGTGAAGAGCACACAAATCATATGTATCTCTTCCTTGATTGAATCCGGCAGACCGTTAAATTGTTCGTTAAAATAGTATTTATGTTCATATGCATTTGCTCCGCACAGAACTGTTCTTTCCTCTGCCATTTAATCAATCCCTGCTCGTTCTTATTCTTATATCCATCCCAAAATCATGAGTCCGCCAATCAGAAATGCTGCCAATAACACAATTCCAAATACCATAAAAAGAAAACCGAATAACTTGTTGTTCTTCATCACCTTAATCGCATTCAACGTTGTCATAATTGCTCCCAATAAGAAGATAATCGGAAACAAAAAAAGCATATTTTCAACAGTAAATGCAAAGACTTCCAAAACAAGTATCAGTATCCCCAAAATCAGATTTATCACATCAATCTTGAAATCTCCTGACTTCATGACACTTTTATAGTATGTGCGAGCCTCTTTTTTCATGCCGGTTCTCCAAGTGTCGCTACCATGACAGCCTTAATTGTATGCATTCTGTTCTCTGCTTCATCAAAGACCACATCTGCATACTTCTCAAACACTTCATCTGTCACTTCCATATCTTCTAAGTGGAAGCGTTCTCCCATTTCTCGACCTATTTTAGTTTTCAAATCATGGAAAGCAGGCAGACAATGCAAGAAAATTGCATTCGGCTTTGCGTTATTCATAACCTTCATTGTCACCTTATAAGGAGACAGATCCTTAATCCGCTCTTCCCATACCTTATCAGGCTCACCCATGGATACCCACACATCCGTATAGATAATATCTGCATCCTTTGTACCTTCTGATACATCTTCAATAAAAGATAAGGTTGCACCACTTTCCTTTGCATAAACCTCACACTCTTTTATCAATTCTTCATTAGGAAAATAGCGCTTCGGTGCACATGCTACAAAATGCATTCCCATCTTAGCACATGCTATCATCAATGAATTACCCATATTATAACGGGCATCACCCATATAAACTAATTTTTTACCTTGTATAGATCCTAAATGTTCTCTTATGGTCAGCAAATCTGCTAACATCTGTGTCGGATGATATTCATTCGTCAAACCATTCCAAACAGGAACACCTGCATACTTCGCCAAATCCTCCACGATTTTCTGCTCAAATCCACGATACTCAATACCGTCAAACATCCTACCCAATACACGTGCCGTATCAGAAATGCTCTCTTTCTTACCAATCTGCGAGCCTGCCGGATCCAGATACGTTGAGCCCATACCCAAATCACTGGCTGCCACCTCAAAGGCACAACGCGTTCTTGTACTTGTCTTTTCAAAAATGAGGGCAACATTCTTTCCCTTATAATATGACACGTCCACGCCTTGCTTTTTCTTTGCCTTTAAATCTGCTGCCAAATCTAAAAACTGTAGGATTTCACTTTGCGTGAAATCCTTCAGTGTTAAAAAGTTTCGCCCTTTCAGACTCATCCTAATTTCCTCCTAATAATAACTGTATCACTACTTAACAAGTTCCTTTAACGATCCTGCAAGACCTGCCATACCCTGTATCTCTGATGGGATAATCAACTTGGTTGCCTGACCGTCTGCTGCCTTTGCAAATGCCTCAAGTCCCTTTATTCTAAGCACGGCTTCATCAGCACCTGCCTCTTTCAGGAAACGGATACCATCTGCTTCTGCCTGCTGAACTTTCAGAATCGCTTCTGCTTCACCTTCTGCTTCTCTGATTCTCTTTTCCTTTTCTGCTTCAGCACGAAGAATTGCTGACTCTTTCTCTGCCTGTGCATCCAGAATAACTGATTCCTTCTTACCTTCTGCTACAAGAATGGTTGCTGTTTTCTCACCCTCTGCACGAAGAATTGCTTCACGTCTTTCACGCTCCGCTTTCATCTGCTTCTCCATTGCATCCTGAATAGCTGCAGGAGGAATAATATTCTTGAGTTCCACACGGTTAACTTTGATGCCCCACGGGTCTGTAGCTACATCAAGAGATGCTCGCATCTTTGTATTAATTGTTTCTCTGGAAGTAAGTGTCTGGTCAAGTTCCAAATCACCGATGATATTTCTGAGTGTAGTTGCTGACAAATTCTCAATAGCCATAATCGGATTCTCAACGCCATACGCAAACAACTTCGGATCTGTAATCTGGAAAAATACAACTGTATCAATTCTCATGGTTACATTATCCTTTGTAATAACCGGCTGCGGTGCAAAATCAACCACCTGCTCTTTCAAAATAACTCTTTTAGCTACTTTATCAATAAAAGGAACTTTGAAGTGAATACCTACTGACCATGTACCCTGATAACCACCAAGTCTTTCTACAACAAACGCATGCGCCTGCGGTACAATCTTTACACATGAAGCCAATACAATCAATACGAAAACAAACAAAATAATAAATAACATTTACATTTCCTCCTCTTTCTTCTCTACATTTTGAAGTCCACTTTCTTCTACCATTAACTTAACACCTTGTATCTCTACCACATTTACAACTTCACCAACCACAAACTTACGAGCGGGATCCTTTGCTCTTGCTGACCACTCCTGTCCGCCAACGGTAACCTGACCAACACCGAGCAGATTATCAATTTCACTGATAACGATTCCCCGTCTTCCTATCATGCTCTCTACGTTTGTCTTCACGCGATCCTTATTAAAATACTTTACTGCAATCGGGCGTGTCAGCAATAAGAGTGCAATAGACACTCCCAAAAACAAAAGAACCTGAACCACCAACGGTGCTCCAAGTAATGCTGCTACAAACGCAACAAGTGCTCCGCCTGCAAACCAAATCGTTGTCAGACCTAATGTAACAATCTCAATCACCAGCATCACAACTACCATAATAAGCCAGATCATATCATTCATGCCACTCTCCCCTTTCTACAACTTCATTTCGTTACCAATAATCATACTATACTTCTTATTTTTTTACAACGAGGAAAACTGCCTCCCACCGCTCTGAATAAAAGAAGATGAATTTCATGCATGCATGTAACTCATCTTCTTATTCTTTACATATATAAATAAATTATTTCTTTTTTCTTTACCAGAACACATGATTTCCAATCACAATTCCCGGATATCCCGAGCGGATATTTCTAAAATGTGTTGCTGTTCCAATCAGTGAGGTTCCATTCATCGCTTCCTGTGCTGCCTGGATGCATATAGCCTTAGGTCCTTGTGCATAAACTTTCGCAACCTTACCGGTTCCCGCTGGTCCAAATTGACCTTTGGCATAGATAACCGAGTAAATCGAGGCACCGTAACGCCCACCTCTGAGTCTATTCATAACAACCGTTCCGACTGCCACTTGGCCTTCATATACTTCATATCCGGCTTCGCATTGAATCAATGCTGCTAACAGAAGCACATCGTTTACATCACCCGTAATTGCTCCGTTATTTGTTTCGGTTGTTGCCGTTGTACGGGATGCTGCAACTGCTGCCGCCTTCTCCGCTGCCTTCTGTTCCTCTTCTTCTTTTGCCTTACGCTCCGCTTCTTCTCTGGCTTCTATCTCTTCCAGTGTTTCACCGGTAGGCATTTCGCTGGTTACAGTTGCATATTCTGCTGAAATGAATCCAACTGTATCGTCATCATACTGAATCTCAATCCATTCATCAGACTCATTTAATACCTTAACAACATCACCAACACCCAACAGACCGTATACGCCTGCTTCTTCATTTGCTTCCTTACGCACACGCAATGAATCAGTCTCTATCGTCGCTGTAACAGATGTTGCTGCACGTGCTGCTTCCTCTGCTTCTGTTCCAAAAAGAAGATATTCATTCTTAGCCCAGCCAACGAGATTACCGCTCTTAAACTTCGTCCATGCGGCTGTTTTCTCAAGAACTTCACCACCGGTACCTTTGTACAAACGTCCAATCAATTCAGAATCTTCTGAAGCTTCCGCTCTGACATTCAGCGAATCTTCCACATCAGCCATAACCATACTGCCAGCTGACGCTTCATCAGCGCTTACGTTAATCTTAACATCCACATCAGCCTCTGATTGTTTCGGTTCAGCTTCGGTAACTTTTATCTCAATGACTCTGTCAGGTTCTTTTTCATTCGAAGACACTGTCGTAATCTTAGAAGCACCTGCTGTCACACCTATTGTAGCAAAAGCCTCAACAAGCATACAATCCTGTATCAATAAACCAATTAAGGCTATTGCCAAAATACGGCATATATGCTTTCTCGCTCTTAGTTTCATTGTAACCTCCATGGATAAACCCGCGATATTCATATGCTATCTATACTTCTTCTATATAACATATGGCACAAATATTAAAAATATTACGGATTTATTACATGGGTATTTTAGCAGAGAATGGTTATTTTGTCAACTCTTTCACGCCCTGTTTTTCGGCATTTATTCAGCATTTAGTGGTTCATTTTGCTTGCCCACTATATTATGTAACCAAACTCCTTTTGTGACTAAAACGTATCCTACGATACACTTTACTATGTCAGAAAATTGACATACGAAATATATCGGTAATATTTGGTACGATGTAAATCGTGTCAGACAATATGCAATCGGTATGGTAAACACCCACATATAAACGCCATCAAATAGGAACGTAATGAGCGTCTTGCCTCCCGAACGAATGGTAAAATAACTTGCATGCAAAAATGCCTGTAGCGGCATAGCACATGCTGAAATAATGATAAATCCCTTTGCCAGTTCTCTGACCTCATCGCTTGTATTATAGAATTTCGGAAACAACGGTGACATTAAGATCATGATGACACCAAGAGCAATGCAGCTAGCAACTGAAAACGCAATCATTTTGTATGCTGTATCCTTGGCTTCTTCCATCTTTCCTGCGCCCAGTAACTGTCCTACAACAATTGCCACTGAACTTCCCAGTGCAATAAAAGAAATGTTAAATATATTGGCAATGGTGGAAGAGATATTTAACCCGGCTACAACAGCCAATCCTCGTACTGAATAACTCTGCATTAACGTTGCCATACCAAGCCCCCACAACGTCTCATTTACAAGTAGCGGCATCCCCTTTATCGTAATTTTACCTGCCAAACTTGCCGGCATCTTGAGCGTCCGATAAGCACCATCAATAAACGTATTTTCTGCCTTATGCTTATGCGTCCATATAACCACAATTGCACATTCCACAAATCTGGATATCACGGTTGCAATTGCTGCACCGGATGCTCCAAGAACCGGTGCTCCGAATTTTCCGAATATCAGGATATAGTTTAAGATCAGATTCACAAAAACCGCAACAACTCCTGCACGCATCGGCATCATCGTCTCTCCCGTTTCGCGCAATGTACTTGCATAAGCCTGTACAATCACAAACGGAATCAATCCGGTTAACATAATCCACAGATACTCTTGTCCGTATTTCAATGTTGCTTTTATACTTCCACTTGTGCTTCCTTCATGCAGATACAGTAAAATTAAATCTTCGCCAAACAGAATGAATATTAAAATCGCTAAAATAGTTGCAATGCCACATGCTACCAGCTTATAGCGAAATGTATTTCTGACACCTTCGTGGTTCTTCTGTCCGAAAAATTGCGCCGTAAAAATCCCGGCACCTGAAACCGCACCAAATACGCACAAATTATAAACAAATATCAACTGATTGACAATTGCCACACCTGACATCTGCTCTGTTCCGACTGCGCCCACCATGACATTATCAAGCAGGCTGACGAAGTTTGTAATTCCATTCTGTATCATAATCGGTACCGCAACTGCCAGTACCATTTTGTAAAATTGTTTATTTCCTATTAATTTCTTCATCTCTATAATTTTCGTGATTTCTCGGCACACGCATGCATGGCTTCCATGATACCTGCCCGAAATCCTTTATCCTCCAATACTTTAACTGCTTCAATTGTTGTTCCGCCCGGTGAGCATACCATATCCTTCAGTTCTCCCGGGTGCTTTCCTGTCTCCAGCACCATTTTGGCACTTCCAAGTACTGCCTGTGCTGCAAATTCATAGGCTGATGCTCTTGGCAGTCCTTCTAACACCGCCGCATCTGCCATCGCTTCTATCATCATAAATACATATGCCGGTGAACTTCCGCTGACCGCAACAACTGCATCCATCATATGCTCGGCTACGATATAAGCCTTGCCAAAACTTTCAAGCAACTTTAATACATACTCTTTTTCTGTCTCCGTCACACTTTCACTCATGCAGACA
>DATESB010000229.1:0-3585 GCA_035271065.1 Lachnospiraceae bacterium
GGAAGCATAAGACTTCTCAATTCCTCCCAGTCCGTCAGCCCATAATCAAAATAAATATTCTGCGACACATCACCCATAATGGTGTATGTACATTTACTGAGACAATACTTCAGCGCCCCATAAACCATCATTCCAAAGTCCTGCGCCTCATCAATTACAACATGACTTGCCTCCTGAATCACCTCTGTCTCTTTGATTCGTTTATATAGATAAGCCAATGCCGCCAGATCATATAGGTCTAACTCATCACCCGGCAATGGAATATTGTTCCCTTTTGCATTCTGCTCATTCAAAAAGTCATCATACAACTCGAAAATAGAACCGTTCCATTCCCGTCTTCCAAAGTAAGTCTGATATTTTCGCAGCAGTCTTTTCTGTTCATCCTGCGGATAAGAATGATACTTCCCGTAGATTTCATTTTCCAATTTTGCAATCAGGTGCTCCGTCAATTTATCTAACTTGTCCGGACGTGACAAATAATGAAACTTCTTCAACAGCTTCTCAATCTCAGCCTGCGTCATCAGTAACTGTTGCGTCTTTTCCAGATAAACATCCTCACGCGGAATCACATTCCATTCGTAACGCTCACAAAATGCTTCTAAATCATGAAACCATGAAAAGCTACCTTTTATGGAACCTGCCCGGTCACCCTTATTCTGCCTCTTTACTGTGAACTTCTTCTCATCCCAATCCTCATACAACAATCTTATGAACAACTGCTCCATTGTCATTTGCGAAATTCCATAGACATCCAAATCCGGCAAGATACCCGTAATGTAGTTCAGGAGAATTTTATTACTTCCTATAATATAGAAATCTTTCGGTTGAAATTCCAAATCGTAATTATATAAAATGTAAGAAATACGATGCATTGCTACAGTTGTTTTACCGGAACCAGCACTACCCTGTACAATCACATTATGTTGTGGTTTCTTACGAATAATCTCGTTCTGTTCCTGCTGAATTGTGGCAATAATTTCACTCAAAACCGCTTTTTTATTTCTGGCAAGATACTTCGTCAGGAGTTCATCATTTGCCACTACTTCCGAGTCATAGAAATCCTTTAGCTCGTCATTTTCTATTTCATAGGTACGTTTTCGGGAAAGGTCAATCTCATATGCACCCTCGCCTTTTACAGAATACGTACACACGCCAAGTGACTTTTCATAATATACCGACGAAATCGGCGCTCTCCAGTCTATGACCTTTGGCTCCGCACTATCCTTTGCTATTACAGACTTTCCGATGTAATAACACTCTTTCTTCTGCAATGTAGTATCCGTAAAATCAATTCTTCCGAAATAAGGCTTTTTTCTGCTGCGCTCTGAACGAAGCAATTCCTGACTGACCTGTTGGAAGCGGGCATCGGTATTAAACCATTGTGCCAGACCTTCCTTATCCTCTACATCATATACTTCCGTCAGTTCATGCAATTCGTTTGCAATACTCTGCACAGATGCTCTGGTACGGTTCAAGTTTTCTTCTGCAAGCGCCAAAATATCTGCAAGCGTTTTCTTTTCTTCCTCCAAGGTGACTCCCGGAATACTGTTTATCGGATTTGTCTGACCCATGTCTGCCTCCCATTTTTCTTCGTGTTTTTCTATTATATCAAATAGCATAGCAGAATGGTAAAAAATTAGTAGACTTGTAATTAAAAAATATGTATAATAGACAATGAAGTGTGCCCTGACAGATGTCAGGGCACTTTTTATTCCCGATATGGACTTGGTGTATGATAATCAAACCCATGCGATGTAAGTTGCTTCGTAATATTCCTACTCATCTTCTTCGTCATAATCATTGCCATCAAAACAGGCATTTTCATTGCAGCATCCTCATAAAGTGATTTTGGTGATTTTTCTCCTTGTCTGATGTGCTCCATAAATGTATCAAAAGCAGGAACTATTTTTTTCGCACACATATGCTTTTCCAAGTCCTGTCCATTTAACATCGGACCAATTCCGATTACAAATCCGCCTGCATATTGCATATTACATTCCATACTGAACAATTCAAGTTGATGCAGTGCAGACTCATGTGTATGTATATAAGGCATACCTCCGTTAATAATACCATACACCTTCTGTCCATGGCATTTCTTCGGTTGCTTCTGCAATTCTTCCAACAATAATGTCACCCTTGCCGGATAAGAATTCACATAGCACGGGCCTACAATTACAATCATTTCCGCAAGATCTACAGCATCCAAAATCTCACTTAATTCGGTCTTAGCATCAAACAATTCTATGATTTCTCCGCCAAGCTTTTTCTGTAGTCTCTTGCATAACATCGTACTTGTTCCTTGCTTTCTGGGACTTGCATTGATAAATAGAAAACGATTATTCATGACAAATCACCTCCTCTGCCCGATTAAGATGATCACCCGGCTTGATGATAAATGCTTCTCCTGCAATATTCATAATTTTAACATTCTCAGATACTAGATCATTAAAATATTCTTGTTCTTTTTCGCTGCATTCCTGTTTTACGCCAATTACATACTGATATTTGATATCACTACGCATTCCCTTAACCATCTCTCCATGTGCCACATAATAGTGTGTATCACCAATTACACAGGTTCGGTCAATGACCGCCTTTACCGCTGATGAATAGGAACCAAATACAATCGGTGTAACCACCACCATAATCTCGCTCTTTACCAAGATACGCAAGATAGATTCCATATCATCCTTCTGGCAGCACTTTCCGTATTCCTTTGTGCTGCAATATCCGCAACTAAAGCAAGTCTCTATATTTAGTCCTGCTGTTGATATGTATGCTGTTTCCTTTCCTCTTTTTTGTAAATCTGCTTCTACTCGTCGTCCGATTTCTTCACACGTTTCATCTACTAAAATTGCAATCATTTACGTTCATCCTCTCGAAAATTATTGATATGTCTCTACGCCCTTTTCTTTGATTTCCTCTGCTTTTTGTTAAGTAAAAGGACTGAACACCGGGTTCAGCCCTTTTCTCATTATTCTATTGACTATGTACTTATTCTACTTTCATACCAATCTGCGTTAAGCCACCTTCCAATCCGCCACTCACTGCTGCAAACTGCCAAGTTTCACCGTCAACACCACGGGCCGTAGGTTCCTGTACAAGTTCACTCAAATCGCCACTCAATAACGGTAAGAATGCCTGAGACTGTTCATCATTATTCAAGTCATATCCCACAACATCAGCCTCATTAGAAAGTGCAATCACACCATTTGCATCTACAAAGCACACATCATCTACACCTAACTTATCACATAATTCCTGCAATGCCGCCTGGTCTGCATCTGGATTCTCCGCAATCCACTTTGCTGCTTCTGCTGCCAGCTTCAATAAATCTGCATCCGACTTCGGTGCATCAGCTTCTTTCGAGCACCCCACCAACATAATGGCCAAAAGTGCCAAAGATAATATCAAGGTTGTCATTTTTTTCATAAGCAAGTCCTCCTACTTTCCTGTTCGTTTGAAGTGATATCTTCATAAGTTTCACAATAATTCACTGCATTGTAAGAATATTATACAGAAAATTTCATTCAATTGCAGGTATTTTCAAACAAATAAGGTCGTGCTAGAAAATAGATAGAC
>DATESB010000230.1:0-7113 GCA_035271065.1 Lachnospiraceae bacterium
TGAAAATAGGCCTTGTCACGTTGTAAGCATTCCAGATATATTTGAGGTTCTATCAGCAAATCGACCCCTTTTTCCACTCCGTCCTCTATCACTTTGTGCATCATATCTTAGAAGGTCGTGAACCAATCTACACCCTGCAGTTCTTCTACACAAAAATGTCCAAATTGCTTTCCGCGAATTTCATTTAGACAATGTATCCATGCGCCGATTTTCTCATCCACTTCAGCCTGCTCTTTCTCTGACATTTTCGCCTTTATTTCCGCATAATTCTTACCTTCAAGCAGTTCCATAATGAAATATTCACTGTTGCAAATGCTTCTGCTGTCATCATAATAATATACCTGAGGCACGCGCTCCACGCCAAGTTCAGCAGCAAGCTTCATAGCCTCAACCTCTGTCCTCATAAGTTCAATCTCACAAGACATCATTTCTATCCCCGGAGCCGGTGCAATTTTTAGAACCACGCTCTTTCCATCGGACAAGTCCAGGCGATAGGTCACATTACAAAAACCCTCGGTATATTCTTTATAGGACATCAGGCTGACTTTTGTTCCGAATGCTGCCTCTACAATTTTAAGCAAACTATCTTTACTTTGTTGATTCTTTGTAATACTGTTCATTTTTCGTCCTCTTTTCTAACTGTAATCAATTTATATCCGCTCTCTTTTGCCTGTAAACATTTAACCCTTTTCTGGTACTGACCCACAGACAAAACAACCCACCACATACTCCGGTACACAAGAACATAACAGCCATTCCGCTCCCTCGTCCGGAGCCAACCAACTTCTGCAGCATGACAGCCGGCAACGCATCCGACATTAAAAATGGTTCAAACACATATTGAGCCAGATAACCGCCTAATAAAATGCCAAGCGGTATTGTTCCAAACTGAATTGCATTTCTGACGGCAAAAATTCTCCCCTGTATTTCCTGCGGAATATTTTCATACAAAATAACATTTTGTGCTGCCATCAGAAACGGAATGGGCAGACTGGCTGCAATGCCGGAAAGACACCAGAAGAATGTATTTCTGCCTAATCCCATCACCAAATCGCCTAAAATAAAGGAAATTGCAGCAGATATGTAAATCGTCTTAATGCGATCCTTTGGCATTTTCCCCATCGAGACAATCACACCACCGGCAATTCCGCCAATGCCAATGCACGCATTTACCAGTCCAAATGCAAAACTGCTGTTACCGCTTCTTGCCAGTATCATCGGTGACAAGATATTTTCATAGGTCAGCCTCGACAAAAAGTTCATAACTGCCATGGTAATGATGATGTACCACAATCCTTTATGCTGAAACAAAAATGTAAAACCTAACTTACAACCTGCAAAAGCAGATACCTTTTTCTCCTGTTCCTGCTTGATTTCCGGAATACGCACTGCAAAAAGCAATACCGAAAATGCAAATAGAAAAGTAGCAAAATCAATCGCAAGTACAATCTTCAACCCACCCCATGCATAGAAAGCGGCAGCAAGCACCGGCGCAAATACCGCTATCAGACTGCTTGAGAATGAATTCAACCCACTGACACGCTCCAGTTCTTCTTGCGGAACCATTCTCCCGATTGCAACTGCTGCGGCAGGTTGTTGAAACGCGTTCATAAATCCCAGAATAAAATTAATTACATAAATATGTATCATCTGTAATCCGCCTGTCATCCAAAGAAGCAGAACTGACAGCGAACACAGCGCCGCTGCTGAATCCGAAAGTAGCATGACCTTTTTCTTATGATGCCTGTCTACAAAAGTTCCCGCAAACAAACTGACGATAATAAACGGCACATAATTGCAAAATGTCATCAGCGAAACCGCCATCTCCGATTCCGTCTGCGTATATGCCCACAGCACCAGAGACAAACCCGTCATCGTGCTGCCCATCTGTGAAACTGACTGACTCAACCAAAAAATGATGTATTTTTTCATAAAACACTCTCCTATAATTAATAACCAAATAATAAAATAAAGAAACTAATCGTAGAAAATAAATTACAGGTACAATGAAACACCATGGATATATAGATATTGTTCTTTTTCCACGCCACAATTGATGCCGGCAAGAATACCGCGATTCGAAACAGATTATTAAACGGAAGCCAAAAGTGATAAAGCGAAAACAATACCGTTACAATCACAGGTGCCCAGATGCCCTTTTTCGCCAATTTTGCTGTCAGATATCCTCTGAAAAACAATTCCTCAACCACCGGTCCCACAATCACATTCATCAGAAAATATCCAACACAGGTCAGTCGCAATAAAGCAATCGGATACTGTCTCAATAACGCCATGTCAGTCCAATCAAAATAGGACGGCAACAATGCTGTGAATTGATCCGAAGCAAACGACATCAGATCATTTTCCAACGGTTGAATGGTGATTGACATCAGACCTGCAAAGGCAAACAATAACATTCCGTAAAGGAAAGTCTTCCATACCTTCATCTTTTTCTGATTGACCAATGCAGTCACTAAGGAATATCTGCCATCTTGTTTTTTACTCTGCCAAAGAATCATCCCTAGTTCTGCAGGGAACAAAACAATAACAGCAATCATAAAAAACAACAGTAAGGAAGGTACCTTTTGCCACACGGAACCAATTCCTAAATAGCATAAATAGAAAATCGCTACCGGTACAAAAACCATTAACAATATACTTGATACTTTCTCTTCTCGTGTTTTCATTTATTTTACCTCAATTCTATATATTCTGCTGTCATCTCCATTCATATCTTTCATCATTGTGTGAAATGAATACCTATACTTCTCATACAATCCCGTATGACCGGTCGAGATATAAATGTACTTCGCACCATCACTCTTTGCTGTTTGATATGCATAATCCAGCAGATTCTTTATGTAACGATGACCCCTATATTCCGGATAAGTATATACAAAACCAATCCATGGGCCAAGACCGCTGTCTCTGACATCATCATCCTCTGACAGTGTACAAAATGCCACCAGTTTTTTATCGTCCGTCAACAAATACACTCTTGTCGTTTCTCCTAAGAACTCTTTTGCTTTGCCCGTCTTCAACAATTGATAGAGAAACTGTCCGGCTTCCCAATCGCTTTTCTGAATCTGCTCCAACCAATATTCACGGTCAGCTGTTTGATAAAATTCTTTAATTTCCATGAGTTCCAATTCCTTTCTTCCATACATATATTGCAAGCCATGCAGTTCCACCCGTCATCATTCACCCTTACACAATCCTAAAAAAGTCCTTTTGTTTTTGATGCCAGATATAACGGCAAATTTGTAATCGCCTCATTCTGCATATAACCTCGTTTTGAAAAACGGAGTGCATATTGGGGTTGCTTTTCTTGTATATATCTCTTAAAGGAGAGCGCCGACTTGTCTTCCCCTGACTTTACCTCTATCGGAATGATATCAGTACCATATTGCAGTACAAAATCTATTTCTTTCGTTTTATCCGCATAATAGTGTGGCTCAACCTCAAATTGACCGCGCAACTGCTGCAACACAAAGTTTTCAGTTAGCGGACCTTTGAACTGATAACTACTCTTTAATAAAATTGCACTATTATCAATTCCTGCCATATGCTTTAGTAATCCGGTATCAAACACAAAAAGTTTAAAGCAATCCAATCTGTCAAAAGCAGTAAGCGGATGTTCCGTTTTAGAAACATTGTATACTCGTATCAACATCCCCGCTGAAACAAGCCATTCTATAGCTTCTTCAAAATCTCTTGCTCTGGCTCCTTCTCTAACAGCTCCATACATGAATTTTTCATTTTCTTTGGCGAGTTGGGAAGGTATACTTCTAAACACCATTAAAAGACGTCCGCTGTTAACCCTTCCATTATGTTTTGAAAAATCATTTTCATATATCTCTATCAGTTCCCTCTGAATCTTGGATATCCTAACCGGGTCTTTATATTTAATCCATGATGCAACACACTCCGGCATTCCACCAATAATCAAATAGTGATTGTATGCATCAATCAACCGATTATGAAATATTTCTTCTATATTTTGTTCCTTTCCGATATTAATATAGAAATCATACAAATATTCATCCATCGCACATAAAAATTCATCAAAAGTCAACGGATAGACGTCCAGAAGATTAATCATCCCAACCGGATAGGATTTGGGTTGTGCAAGTAACGTTCCCAATAAACTCCCTGCAGCAATTACATGATATTCTCCGGCTTTTTCTTTGAAATATTTTAATGCATTCAATGCCTCCGGACACTCTTGTATTTCGTCTAACACAATCAATGTTTCTTCCGGCTCAATCTTTGTTTCTGCAATTAGACTCAAAAGTTCAATAATTCTCTCCGGATTTTTGTTCATTTGAAAGATTGATTTTAGTTCTTCTTCCTCATCAAAATTGAAATAAACATAATTTTTATAGTAATTCTTACCGAACTCCTTCATCAGCCACGTTTTACCAACCTGTCGTGCCCCCTTCAGAACCATAGGTTTTCTTTCTTCACTATTTTTCCACCTTATTAAATCATCAATTGCATTTCGCTTCATGTAAATCACCTCTATTCAATCACTATAATTAGTATATATCACATTTTTCCTCATTATGCAATTCGTTTACACACATTTTTCCGACTTTTTTTAATAAAGAAATCACATTTTTCCAATTTCATTCCTATACATCTTCATGAGTCTGAGGTAATGTGTCTGAGCAAATCATTGCAGCAGGCTTCACTTTGTCCATAGAGGTCATATGCCATATCAAGCAATTATTGTCCATAACCCCTATCCGAAACCATGATTATGGAAAATCAGTTTACATAATACTACGATTATCGCAACCATTTTCCATAATGACATGCCACAATTCAAATTATGGAAAATAGGAAATTGCTATTTGGGATGTGCAAAAATCATATCTTTTCCCAAAACACTGCCTCTTCCTCATGCTTCATTCCATTACACCCCTTACATTTCTTACAATTTTCTCCGCATGAATGTCCACCCATAACTGTCTTTTTTACATGGCCCAATTGCGCATATCGTTCCAATTGAGCTTCTACCATTTCTGTAGTCGTACCCATTCTTTCAGCAAGTTGTGCGGTAGAACGTATTTCTTTTTCATCTAAAATTGAAAGTAAAGACATCATAATCACCCTTCTTTTAGCAGAATAATTCTGCAATATGGTATGTAATACATGATAAAATCAATGCAGTTAAAATGTAATAACCGGCAATTTTAAGCGTCCATTTTAATGAATGTGACTCCTGATAAGTAGACGCAACAGCCATAATACACGGAACATTGAATGTAACGGCAACAATAAATGCAAGTGCTTCCGGCTTTGAAATTGCTGTGCTCAGCATTGTAGTAATATTAGCATCTGCTGCAACCGTTCCGACTGTTGAGCCAAAAATCGTACCATTTCCGGTCAAAAGCACACTCATAACACCAAGAACCGCTTCCTTTGATACCATGGACGCAACAAATGCCATGAACATCTGCCAACGCATACCAAAAATCTTTGTAATCGGTTCAATCGTGACACCAATTTTATACAGTATGCTATCCGATGCAACTCCACTGGAAGAATAAGAAAGTATCCAAAAAATTGCTGCAATTGCAACGACCACAATAAATGCTTTTTTGAAAACTCCCCAGACACGATTTAGGGTCTGTCTGATGAGTGCGCCCCACCGTGGTTTATGATAAGGCGGCAATTCCATAATCATCCCGGTTCGTTCCGCAATCGGACTTAATTTTCTGCCGAAAATCTTTGCCGTAATCATAATATGTAAAAACATAATGACAAACAATAGTACCATGACCAAGGTACCGCCCCAGCCAAAGAAAGTGCCGGCCAAAGTTGGTATAACCGCAAAAGTCGCCCCACAGGGAACAGCCCATACCAATGCAATTGTCAAAATTCTCTGTCCCCAGGAGTCAATAACTCTTGTACCTGCTGCTCCTCCAATGGTACATCCGAATCCAATCAGTAACGGCATGATTGCTTTTCCCTGTAATCCCAATTTACTCATTGTGTTGTCAAATGCATAGGATACGCGAGCCATATAACCAACTTCTTCAATCAAGCCAAACACAAGGTTGATACCAAAGACAAATCCCAGCATGGCAAGTGTCCATCCAAGTGCTGTTACAACTGTTCCGTTGATGAAATCAACCAGCCAGCCCGGCACACCAACTCCCACAAGACCTTCAACAGCCGGTCTTAATATCGTCGGGATAACAGAACCAAGTCCCATAATCGGCATTGCTATCATCATGGAACCAACCAAACCAAGTACAATGATACCGATTGCAATCCATTTACCCCATCTCTTACTGATTGCTGCTTTATCAAACTTCGTTAATACATCAGAAGGTTTTTTCGTTCTTGAAACTGTTTCACGAATCAACCTTTCAATCCATTGAAACTTACAGTCGCTTGTATAGATACTTCCTTCTTCCGTACGTTTCAAAAAGTTGTCCACTATATTTTTATCCGTCTGTGCAGAAATCTTTTCCGCTACTACTTGATCCCCTTCAATGAGTTTTGATGCAAGCCACTCGCCGGAATACTGTTCGATTCCTGCTGCCGGAACGATTTGCTTTGCCTCTTCAAATAGGGTTCGCTTCTCTCCCTGTTGATACAGCTCAAACATTGCTGATGCGTCAAGACTTTTAGGAGCCTTGAAATGATTCTCCAACGCTTGATAAAAGTCTCCGTAATTTCTCCTGTCCGGAGCCACAATTCCAACTACCGGAATTTGAAGTAACTGTGATAGTTTCGCGCTGTTAATTACCTTTCCTTGCTGTGCTGCCACATCAACCATCGTTAAAAGCAGCATAACCGGTGTCTGAATGCCTGCATAATCTGCCAACATAAACAAACTTCTTTCCAACTGTGAGGCATCAGCCAAAATACATACCAAGTCAGCTTCTCCGGATGCAATATAGTCACGCGTGACAATTTCCTCATCCGAATTGGCTGAAAGGCTATAAGAACCCGGCAAATCAGCAACCTGATACTCAATGTCGTTGTAAGTAAATGTTCCTTCCTTTTTCTCTACTGTTTTTCCCGGCCAATTACCAACATGTTGATGCATTCCTGTCAACGCATTAAACACCGTAGACTTTCCGGAGTTAGGCTGTC
>DATESB010000231.1:0-5174 GCA_035271065.1 Lachnospiraceae bacterium
CGCCGGATGAAACAGATGAACACTATGACTTCCTCATTGCAAGCAGTAGAATTGGGCAACAAGGAAGCTATTTCTTCTGTCAGTTGCTATGAACAGAGGATTTCGCAAGTCTGAGGTCACATACCTGAACAAATCATTGCATATCAAGCAATTATTGTCCATAACCCCTATCCGAAACCATGATTATGGAAAATCAGTTTACATAACGCCAAGAATACCGCAACCATTTTCCATAATACCATACCAAATTCCGAATTATGGAAAACAAGAAATTGTGAAAACCAGCCGGATGAAACAGATGAACACTACGGCTTCCGATTTATGAATGTTCGTTGTAGTCCTTAGTAAAACGCCTATAGTAGGGGAAATCTGCCATGGAAGGCAGATTTAGGTGAGACGGCCATGGATGGACGTTCGAACCGACCCGTCCGGTACCAATAACCCCAACGCTTTACTTAGGAATACAGCGGTTATTCATCCATGAGGGAGCGTAGTATTCATCTGTTTCATCCGGCGTCCGTTCGCCAACAACTAAATACGCTAAACCGGAATTTACCTCATCACCAAAAAAAGCAATCACCACTCATACGAAGAAGGCGATTGCATCATAAATTCTTTTTTCCTATATCTAATCCAATTCTGTCATCAACTCTGCATATAACTTCTCGCGGGCAGTTGCTGATTTGTCCAGAATAATATAGTCTACCCCTGCATTGACCGCTGCTTGTCCGTCTTTACTCATGCGGTCACCAATCATAATGATATCGGATGGCTTGTATTGATTGTCGGACATAATGATTTGTAAGCCTTTGGGATCTGGTTTTAGGCTCATAATGTTCTCGTCTAACGCTGAGTATGTCTTGTCTGCCTGAATGTCCAATGCACGTAACTTGTCAGTAACCGGATAATCTGAATATATCATAACTGAGATACCCTTCTCATGGATGGCATTAATAAAGTCTACTAAGGCTTCGTCTCTGCATTCGGTGAGTGTTGATAAGGGCTTTTCATACATCCACTCTTCTATGACTGCACGTACATGTTCAGGGGACACGTTCATCTTTGTGGCAATGTAACGATATTGTGCTTCGTCTAGGGACACTGTTGTGGTAGTTTGAATTTCATCCCATTGTTCACGCACTTCACGGAACTTTTTGAGAATGAAAAGGTCTTTTAGTTTCCAAAAATGACTAATATAGTATCCGCCGAGGCGAAGTGCCATCATGAGACGGAGTTTGGTCTGAAAGTATAGGGTGCCGTCAAGGTCAAAGATTAGGGCTTTGTATTCGGTTAGAAGTTTGGTTTTCGATATAGTCATGTATTAGTCTTTCTGATAGATATTAATTGTGGGTGGGGTTTCAAAATCTGCGATTTTGAAACTGTGAGCAAAATTGCAAAGCAATTTTATCTCACACCCCAATCAATCTAATGTCTACCCAATAGTTCAATGCGGGGATATTGACGAAGGTGAGTACAATGAACAGTGCTACCAAGAATGCAATATATGCAAGTAACTTCTTTTCTTTATATAACTTCTCCGGCTTCTGCACTGCTGAATCCTCTTTGAAACTGATATAGAAATAAGCACAGAACAAGCCAAAGATAAACGGCATTCCAACAAGATATTCGATGCGATACTTAATCATGAAAATGCCACAGAAAAATGTAGCAGCCATAGCATAGAAAAATGCCGATACAAGCAGCAAATGCTCGCTATAATACTTGAATGATTTTCTATATAATCCTGCTTGTTCTGGATTATCAATCATGCGGTATTCCGCATAACGTTTAATCGCCATTAAGAATGCGCCACCCATCCAATATCCAATCAGAATACTGCTTGGCGGCTGTAACTCACTATTAATGATAAACCAGCCAAGAAGCAGGCGTATCATATTATTGACAGATTCGGATAAAACGTCCAAATAAGGAATATCCTTTGTTCTGAGTGGCTTCACATTATAAATAATTCCCATTAATAATAACCACAATTCCGTAAACAAAAATGCACGTGAAAGCAAAAGCGAACAACCAACACCTGCCAATGCAAACAACACATATTCCAGCATGACAAGTGAAAACTTCATATTTGCCGAAACAACGGGACGGAACTTCTTCGTTGGATGATATTTGTCAAAATCAGCATCCAGCCACTCATTAATCACATAATTGGCAGAAGCAATAAAGCAGGTTGCAAAGAAACCAACAATGAACTTCCAGATATACGAAGTGTCAAACGTAAAGTCCGTTAACAGTATTGCAATGACAACTCCCGGTACAATAAAAACATTTTTCACCCAATGGTCAATTCTCGCTATCTTAAGATAATTTTTCATTTAATATTCCCTTTCCTCATTCATTTTATCTATTTCTTTCTCTGCCAGCCTCTTAACAAAGTATGCTGCATTTTCACTAACATCGCCTCTGAATATTGAAGAACCCATTACAATTACATTTGCGCCGGCATCAAGAACAACATGAAGATTATCTGCTGTAATACCGCCGTCTACCTCGATATCCTTATTGAGGTTACGGTCCATCAACAAGCCACGCAATTCCTTGATTTTGTCTGTACACTTGTCCATATATGCCTGTCCGCCAAAACCGGGTTCCACCGTCATAATCAAAAACATATCTGCAAGTTCTAATACCGGAAGTAATGCTGCAACCTCGGTGTCCGGACTAATAGAGACACCTGCGCGTAAGCCTTTATCTTGAATTGTCTTAACGGTACCTACAAGGTCTTCACACGCTTCAGCATGTATCGTAATTCCATCTGCTCCGCTTGTAATGAACTCATCAATATACCGTTCCGGCTTCTGTATCATTAAATGGACATCAAAAAAGCGCTCTGTTACCTTTCGCACCGATTTGATTACCGGCATACCAAATGAAATACTCGGAACAAATACGCCGTCCATAACGTCAATATGAATATATTCCGCTCCTGCCTTGTCAGACGCCTTGATTTCCTCACCAAGCTTTGCAAAGTCAGCTGCAAGAATAGAGGGTGATAAAATGTAATGCATTCTAATATCTCCTTCGTTCCTTTATCTCATGATAGAGCTGTAAATAATTCTCATACCTAATCCTATTGATTTTACCGTCTTCAACAGCAGCTTTCACTGCACAGTCAGGTTCGTTTGCATGTGCACAGCCGCCAAATCTACAGTTTGGTTCATACGCCTTAAACTCATTGTAATATCCGGCAAGTTCTTCCTTTTCTATCTCCGGCGGTTCCACACTTCCAAAACCCGGTGTGTCCATAATATAGGTTGTCTCATTGATTGGAATCAACTCAGAATGCCTTGTTGTATGCTTACCGCGCTCAGCCTTTACAGAAATACTTCCTGTCTGCATACACACATTTTTCTGCAACAGGTTAATCAATGAAGATTTTCCGACGCCTGAAGGCCCTGCTACCACAGTTGTTTTCCCACTTAATAAAGCAACTAATTGATCGGTTCCGATTTCTTTCTTCACACTTACAAACAACAATTCACAGCCACAGTCTTGATAGATTTCTCTAATATCATCCATTTCCTTTGTCGTTGCCAAATCCGCTTTATTAAAACAGATGATAACCGGTAATGCCTGTGATTGATATTGTATTAAAATACGCTCCAACAAATGAAAATTCGGTTCCGGTTTCACCAATGCAAATATCAAAAGTGCCTGTTCCACATTCACAACCGGTGGACGTATCAGTTGATTGTCTCGCTCACAAATATCCGTGATATTTCCAAGCTTCTCAACTTCATCCAATACCTCTATCGTAACTGTATCCCCAACCAGAGGTTTGATTTTCTCTTTTCGGAAAATACCCTTTGCCTTGCACTCATACATACCACTGTGCGGTATATGCACATAATAAAACCCGGCAATTCCCTTCGTAATCTTTCCCTGCATACATTATTCCTTTGTAAAGGTGACTGCAGCAGGTGCCGATGTCGTCCATTGCCCGTCAGTTTTCAAATAAGTCAGTGTAATAGAACCCGAATCACTTCCGACAATATTGGTTTGGTTCAAAGCAAACGGGAAGGAACTCGTTGTATATCTTGCAATTTCTGCACCTACGTTATTAGACAGTACCACAATTGCCTCACTGCCGACACTGTAATCTGCAGGAGCATTAATGTTATAATTACAACTATATCCAACAGGACCGATACTTAATGTGAAGTCAACACTTGTACCTTCTGCAACGGTCATACCCGCCGTATAACTCTGCTTGGTTACAAGTCCTGCAACTACCGTATCACTGTTTTCTTCATTAATTGTTGTCCATTTTAAGCCTGCTGCGGTTAACAATGCCTTTGCTGTTGTTTCATCCTTGCCAAGCAAATCAGGAACCGAAACTTCAGCGCTTGCAGAGCCTGAACTGATAATGACTGTAATATCGCTTCCGCTTGCAGCATTGGCACCACCAATCGGGTTCTGGGAAATAACGCTTCCCTTTGCCACCTCAGCACTTTCTCCCAACTGTTTCACCATTCTGAAGCCTTCGGCCTCTATTGCAACTTTAGCCTCTGCCTCTGTTTTGCCTACAACGGTCGGAACCGCAATTCCTTGTGCGCCAAGACTTACAACCAAATTAATCGTTGTATTCTTTACAACTTTTGTATCCGCGGCAACATCCTGTGCTGCTACGATATCTGCACCGTACTTATCAGACGCCTCATAACTCTCTGCCGTTGCAAGTCCGAGACTGTTCAATGTTGTCTTGGCATCTGCAATAGAAACACCTATTACATTTGGCATGGTTACTTCTTCCATTGCCTGCTCTTCCACTGCCGTCTCATCTTCTTTCGGTTCTGAAGAACCAAACAAACCAATCACTTTACCAACCAAGAATATTGCAATCAAACCGATAATAATGGCTGTCACGATGGTCAGTACTGTCATGACTTTCTCCATTTTCGGATCTACATCATCCTCATAATCTTCATCTTCGTCTTCTTCATAATACCGATTGTTAACCGGTCTGCCCTGTTTGTCATTTCTGGACTTCTTAACAGGTGCCGGTGCTGCTTCACGCTGCGGTTTCGTTCTGGGACGTGGACGAACAGGCTCCTCTTCTGCCTGTCTGTACGGATCGTAATCTGAAGCATAAACCGGTTGTTTTTCATGTACAGGTTGTTCATAGCCACCACCATATACCGGCTGTTCATAGC
>DATESB010000232.1:0-3592 GCA_035271065.1 Lachnospiraceae bacterium
CGCCGGATGAAACAGATGAACACTATGACTTCCTCATTGCAAGCAGTAGAATTGGGCAACAAGGAAGCTATTTCTTCTGTCAGTTGCTATGAACAGAGGATTTCGCAAGTCTGAGGTCACATACCTGAACAAATCATTGCAGACTCCATTTTGTCCATAAATGACATATACCACTGTCCTTATGGACAAAATCATGATAATTAGTTTACATAAAGAAGCACATTGTCCATAACAAGCTATTCCTCATATCATTATGGACAATAATCCACCATCTCAAGCAATTATTGTCCATAACCCCTATCCGAAACCATGATTATGGAAAATCAGTTTACATAACTCCAAGAATACCGCAACCATTTTCCATAACACCATACCAAAATTTAACGCCGTAAACCTGAATTTAAAACCGCACAATATTTCAGAAAAGAATGAAATTTGTCGAAAAGGGTTGACAACATATGAACATACGAATATAAATACATATGAACAGATGTTAATTAGTTCTCGTAAGAGAACATAAGATGAAATAGAAGGAGGAACAACATGCCAAATAAAGAAACGCAGCAGGAGACGCAGAACGAATATCTTGCAGTACATGAGGATGTAGTCAAAGAAGTATTGAAGGTAATGCCGAATGACGAGACACTATATGATTTAGCAGAGTTATTCAAGATGTTTGGCGACTCAACCAGAATTAAGATTCTGTATACATTATTTGAAAATGAATTATGTGTTGGTGATATTGCTCAGTTGCTCAGTTTGAGCCAATCATCGGTGAGTCATCAACTGAGGATTCTAAAGGATGCCAAATTAGTGAAGTTCAGACGTGAAGGTAAAATTATATTTTATTCACTGGCAGACGAACATGTCAGACTGATTATCGGCACAGGCATGGAACATATTGAAGAGTAGAAAAAACATAAAAGGAGACGAAAAATCATGAACAAAACATATAAAATCGAGGTAGACTGCGCAGCATGTGCATTAAAAATGGAAGAAGCAGCAAAGAAGACAGCAGGTGTAAAGGATGCAGTGATTAATTTCATGGCACAGAAAATGAAAGTTGAATTTGAAGAAGACGCCGAGCAGGCAGCAACCATGCAGAATGTCATCAAGGCTTGCAAAAAAGTAGAATCCGATTGCGAGATTTATGTATAGCGACCGTGACCGACGAAGGAGATAGATAACATGACCAAAAAGCAGAAGAAAGTACTAATCAGGATTATTGCAGCAGCGGCATTGCTCATTATAAATGCCGTGATGCTTCATTATATAGAGATGCCGCAATTGCTTCAATTTGCATTGTACATGATACCTTACCTTGTAATTGGGTATGATATATTGAAGAAAGCCGGACTTGGCATTTGGCACAGAGAAGTATTTGATGAGAATTTTTTAATGGCAGTTGCAACTGTTGGTGCCATTCTATTGGGCGATTACAAAGAAGGCGTTGCAGTTATGCTGTTTTATCAGATTGGGGAGTGGTTTCAGAGTTATGCGGTTGGCAAGAGCCGTAAAAATATCACCGAACTGATGGATATCAGGCCTGACTATGCAAATATCTATGTGGATGGCGAATTGACACAGGTGGACCCGGACGAAGTTGCCATAGGAACCACCATTGTTGTTTCACCCGGTGAAAAGATACCGATTGACGGTGTCATTACAGAAGGCAATTCATCACTTGACACCAGCGCACTGACCGGTGAAAGTTTGCCAAGAGATGTGTCGGCAGGTGAAAGTGTCATTAGTGGCTGCGTGAACTTATCAGGACTCTTGAAAATAGAAACAACCAAAGAATTCGGAGAGTCAACGGTATCTAAAATACTGGACTTGGTCGAGAATTCCAGCATGAAAAAATCGCGCTCAGAGAGTTTTATTTCTAAATTTGCGCATTACTATACTCCGGCGGTTTGTTACGGCGCTTTGGCACTTGCCATTTTACCGCCCGTTATTAACCTTCTAATGGGAAATGCAGCAATGTGGGGTGTATGGGTTATCAGAGCGTTGACCTTCCTTGTAATCAGCTGTCCATGTGCATTGGTCATTTCTATTCCGCTTAGTTTCTTTGGCGGAATCGGCGGAGCAAGTGCAAGAGGCATTCTTGTAAAGGGCTCCAGCTATCTGGAGATTTTGTCAGAGACAAAGTATGTTGTATTTGACAAGACAGGAACTTTGACGAAGGGTGTATTTGAAGTGACAGAAATCTGTCCGGCAAATGAAGAACTGTCCAAAGAACAGTTGTTGGAATACGCTGCACATGTGGAACATTTTTCTAATCACCCAATCAGCAGAAGTTTAAAAGAAGCGTATGGAAAAACAATTGAAGACAGTAAAGTAAGTGATGTGCAGGAGATAGGCGGTCATGGTGTTACCGCAACGGTTTCAGGGGTCAAGGTTGCAGCCGGAAATGCAAGGCTTATGGAGCAGTTAAATCTTCATTATAGTATTCCCGACAAGGTGGGAACTGTGGTATACTTAGCAATAGCAGACAAATACGCAGGATATATTCTGATCTCAGATGTCATTAAGGAAAATGCAGGTGCGGCAATCAAAGAATTGAAAGCAGCGGGAGTTCGTAAAACCGTTATGCTGACCGGAGATGCAGCAAATGTTGCAGCATCAGTTGCAGGTGAATTAAAGATTGATGAAGTCAGAAGTGAACTGCTTCCGGCAGATAAAGTTGCGCAGGTAGAAGAACTGCTACAGAATAAGAAGGATAAAGAAGTTCTTGCTTTTGTAGGTGACGGTATTAATGATGCACCGGTACTGGCGCGCGCTGATATCGGAATTGCAATGGGTGCACTTGGCTCTGATGCAGCAATTGAGGCAGCGGATATCGTATTAATGGACGACGATCCGATTAAACTGCCTTTGGCGATTAAGATTTCTCAAAAGACACTCAGAATTGTCAGACAGAATATTGTGTTTGCACTTGCGGTTAAGGCTGTCTGCTTGATACTTGGAGCAGTCGGAATTGCGAATATGTGGGTAGCAATATTTGCGGATGTTGGTGTTATGGTGATTGCGGTATTGAATGCAACGCGTGCGCTTAATACCAAAAAATTAGTTGTTAAATGATAAGACCGGAAGACATGATTTCGGTAAAATAAGGAGAAATTTCCATGCTTGAATTAAAGGAAATACATTGGAAGACTTCAGACAATGAAGAGATTATAAAGGGCATCAGTCTACAGGTTCCGCACGGAAAGATGACTGTTATTACCGGACCAAACGGAGGCGGAAAAACTTCCATTGCAAAATTAGTAGCAGGACTTGAAATGCCGTCAGCAGGAAATATTGTATTGGACGGTACAGATATTACGAAACTTGATATGACAGAACGTGCATTGCAGGGGATTGCCTATGCATTTCAGCAGCCTGTGCGCTTTAAGGGACTGACAGTCAGAGATTTATTGGAACTGGCGGCAGGTGCAACATTAAAGGAACGGGAAATCTGTGATATCCTCGGCAAGGTTGGGTTATGCACCAAGGACTATATTGACCGTACCATTGACAGCAGTTTGTCCGGTGGGGAAAGTAAACGAATTGAAATTGCAAGTGTTTTGGCGCGCAAGAATGCCAAGATATT
>DATESB010000233.1:0-10305 GCA_035271065.1 Lachnospiraceae bacterium
TTACTATAAATATAGAAAAGGTGGGAAATGGTGAAAGTGAAAGAACATAGTAAATACTATTTGTACGATGCGAAAGAGGCATTTAGTAGATATTTGACGAAGTCAAAGAAGATAAAATGGTTAACAGTAGCCATGCTCGGATGTTTACTAATTGGAATATTATTCAAGATTTTTCACTTGAATATAGGGTTCAGTTTTTGGGGAATGGTTATATTGTATTGGATGATAATTGTAGGATACAGAGTGAGTGGTTTCATACGTTTTTCTGAACTTGCAGAGATTTTAACGGTAGATTGTGATCCGTATAAATACTATGAGATTCTTTCTTTTATAAAACAGCGGGATAAGAAGGGAAAAGCAAAGAATAATTTGATGCTGTATCAGGCGCAATGCTGTATTAGAATGAGAGGTCATATGGAAGAGGGACTTTCATACATACAGCAAGTGTCATTTAAGAAGAAGGTATTTAACAGAGAATGTACCAGATTAGTTGTAAGTGCATACTACTATTTTGCGTTGAAGGATGATGAAAACTATAAGAGTGTGAAACACGAGCTGGAAAATTTACCGCAGAATCTTAAGATGTCGAAGAGAGATAAGGCGGTATACGATGAAGCAATAGAAATGCTACATATTAAGGAATTAATTAATAGCGAGAACATAGAAGAGGCAAGACCGCTTTTGTTGAGGCGGATGGAGCAAGCACAACTGAAGCAGGATTTGGTGGTCTATCATATACAATTAGCGACGCTTGATATTCATTTGGGTGAGTTAGTCAATGCAAAGGCACATCTGCAGTATGTAGTCGATTATGGAAATCGTTTGTTAATTGCAGAGGAAGCAAAAGAGATGTTGAAGCAATATGAATGATATCATTAAGGGGATAGGTACTTTATGGAACATAATCAACAGATCGTTCAGCAAATTGAAGATTTTTGTATGAACCATCCGGGTGCATATGAGTCACGACCATTTGGAGAATATCCCATTTGTTATCGTGTCATGGGCAAGATATTTGTTCAATTGAATTCGGAACCGCATTTCTATAAAATGACGCTCAAATGCAATCCGGAACAAGCGTATTTTTATCGCGATTTGTATCCGAATGTGATTGTCAGGGGCTATCATTGTCCGCCGGTGCAGCAACCGTATTGGAATACAATTGATCTGGATTTGTTTTCAGATATGGAACTACTATGCACCATGATTGATGAGGCATATGAGGAGACGGTCAGGAAACTTAAGAAAAAGGCGCGACAGCAATTAGTAAAGTTGTCTGAGTTGGAGTTTCGGTATATGGATGCCTCTGATGATTTTGCGCAATTATGTTTTAAACTGGATCAGACATTGAATGAAATTGTGGGCGGAGAGGATCAGAGAAGCGCGTATGTGCAATACAATCTTCCCGATGATATTCATGATGTAATTGTAGTATATCATCAGGAAAAACCAATTGCCTGTGGAAGTTTCAAAATGTATGATGATGAGCATGCCGAACTCAAGCGTATCTATGTGGAACCAACTTACAGTGGAATGGGATTAGGTGAAGAGATTATCAGACGCTTGGAAGCAAGAGCAAAAATAAAGGGGTTCAGGTGGTGCATTCTTGAAACAGGTGAGCCACTTGCGGCAGCCTGCCATATTTACCGAAAACTCGGATATCAAGTCATTCCGAATTACGGACCATATGCAGCTCTGCCAGAATCGATTTGTATGCAGAGAAAGATATAAAAAATTTCTAAAAAACCTTGACTTTGAGTTAACTCTAAGGTATATGATGAAAAAGAAGTAAAGCATCGGAAAGAGGTGATGTTCGGATATGACCATTAAAGAAGTAAGTGAGAAATACAATATTTCAGCCGATACATTGCGGTATTATGAGCGTGTGGGTATGATTCCGCCGGTTACCAGAACGGAGGGTGGCATCCGAGATTATCGTGAAGAGGATATAAGCTGGGTAGAGCTTGCATTGTGTATGCGTAGTGCAGGATTGCCTGTAGAAGTGATGATTGAATATCTGAAATTATACCAGCAGGGTGATACAACAATTGATGCAAGACTGAAATTATTGCAGGAACAAAAAGAGGTATTAACGGAACAGAGAGCACAAATTGATGCAACCCTTGAACGGCTGGATTACAAAATCAGCAGATATGAAGTTGCAGTGAAAACAGGAAAATTAGTCTGGGATTAATAGGAGGAAGAGACATGATTTATAAAAAGTTTGGAGATTTGGAATTGTCGGCACTTGGAATGGGAGCAATGCGTCTTCCGGTACTAAACGGAGATGATGCACAGATTGATGAGGCAGCAACAAAAGAAATGGTTGCCTATGCGATGGAACATGGTGTGAATTATTATGATACCGCGTGGGGCTATCATAATGGAAATTCTGAAATTATAATGGGTAAAGCACTGAATCAATATCCAAGAGATAAGTATTATATTGCAACGAAGTTTCCGGGATATGACCTTTCAAATATGGATAAGGTGGAAGAAATCTTTGAGGAGCAACTTCGTAAAACAGGTATGGAATATTTTGATTTCTATCTTATCCATAATGTTTGTGAAATGAACATTAATGAATATTTAGACGAGAAGTATCGTATAGTTGCTTATTTATTAAAGCAGAAGGAAAATGGACGCATTAAACATCTGGGATTTTCAGCACACGGTAGTTATGATGTGATGAAACGATTCCTGGAGGCTTATGGAACACACATGGAATTTTGTCAAATCCAGCTTAACTGGTTAGACTGGACATTTCAGGATGCTAAGGGAAAGGTGAAACTGCTCAAGGAATACAACCTTCCGGTATGGGTTATGGAGCCGCTTCGTGGTGGTAAGTTAGCTGCTCTATCAGCAGAAAATGAAACAAGACTCAAAGTACTTCGTCCGGATGAAACCGCTGCTGCATGGGCATTCAGGTTCTTACAATCACTTCCGAATGTAGTAGTAACACTGTCGGGAATGTCAAATCTGGAACAGATGAAGAAAAACATTGATACATATGAGACGGATCAGCCGTTAAATGAAATGGAAATGAATGCACTGATGAAGATTGCAGACAGCATGCTAGGAAGAGCCACTTTGCCATGTACGGCATGTCACTATTGCGTCAGTCATTGTCCGAAACATTTGGATATTCCGGAACTTTTGGAACTCTATAATGAGCATTGCTTTACCGGCGGCGGATTCCTTGCTCCTATGGCATTAATGGCGATACCACAGGAGAAACAGCCAAGTGCTTGTATCGGATGCAGAAGTTGTGAGGCGGTGTGTCCGCAGAACATTAAGATATCAGAGGCAATGTCAGACTTTACAGCAAAACTTGGTATGGCATAAATAGAGAGAAAGTGATATAAAGGCGGGATTGAATCATCCCGCCTTTTTCATGCCCATAATGTAGTTCATGACTCTCTGTGCATCTTCCTTTTGTCGGAAGGAAAGATTGATTCTATCGATGCCGGAAGATAGAAGCAATCGTGGAATGGCAGCGATAGGTAGTCCGGCGGGTTTGATTTCTGCAAATAGACCATTGTCTGCAATGAGGTCAATGCGACCGGAGCAGGTGGAGAGGACATCAAGAAATTGTTTGGGATCTGCGATATTGTAAATTGTCATAGGATACGCCTCCTTTGTTGGATTGTTTGAAAACTTGTTTATGGGTTATGTTTATGTTGTCATATATCTTCTTTGATGATATAATTATAACGTAGATAATGGCATGATAGAAGCCATAAAAGTGCCAAATGATAGCATTATATGGACATCAATAAGGTTAAAATGGCGACATAGTGATATTCATGGCGAGAAAATGATATTGTGGAGGTATCTATATGCGTATCGTGACTAAGATTGAGGTAGAGGATGATTTTCGGGAAGCGACAAGACATGGAGATGTTATGTTTCCCTATGCTTCTTATTATGTGGATTTGAAGCAGTATATGCGTGGTGAAGTTCCATGGCATTGGCATGAAGAGTTTGAATTATCATCCATGATTTTGGGCTCTGTTGAGATGAATATTCAAAATGAAATCATCACATTACATACGGGGGAGGCACTTTTTATCAATGCCAATATATTGCATGCTGTCAAGCAGGGAACGGCGGAGCAGAGCGTTTATCGGGCACAGGTTTTTTCGCCGGTCTTGGTCAGCGGAAATATGGATAGTATTTTTGGTCAAAAGTATATTGTGCCGTTATTGAAATGTAAGGAACTTCCGTATCTTATTTTTAATGATGAGACAGATCCGGATGAGAGGATTCGGGCATTACTTTGCAATGCGTATAAGGCTTATGATGTGGAAGAGTATGGGTATGAATATGAAGTGAGAGAGGCGTTATCGGAGGTGTTTCGGAGAATTTCTTTGAAAGAGCGTGATATCATTCGGACAAGTAAGACGGCTCCGCGGGTTGATGAAGGGCGAATTAAGGATATGTTGACGTATATTCATAACAATTATCAAGGGAAAATTGAATTGAAGGATATTGCGGCTGCGGCTAATATCAGTGAGCGAGAGTGTAGCCGGTGCTTTGTAAAGTCGCTGGGGTTGACGCCGTTTCAGTATGTGCTGAATTATAGGATTAGAAGGGCAGGGGAACTGTTGTTGGAGACAGAACAATCTGTGGCGGAGATTGCTTATAGTACGGGGTTTTTTAATAATAGTTACTTTGGTAAGACGTTTAAGAATTTGATGGGGATGACGCCGAAGGAGTATCGGAATGGAAGGGATTGAGGGATAACTCGAAAGGGCAACTCGAAGGGATAACTCGAAGGCGCTGCGCTGTTCTCGCTTGGAGGGATAGGGTATAGAGGTGTGCAGACTCGAATTCGCTGCGCTGCTTCTCGTTCGCGGGCTTCGCCCTGGAAAGGAAAAGAGAGATGTCTCCTCTTACTTACATGCAAGCATGACGTGGTGACATCTCTCTTTTTCTTTCCACCTCTACTGAGCCGAATAGTGTTCTTCACAGTACTTACAGCGGTAGACTTCATTTTCCTCATCTGCCAGTATAAACACATGTTGTAACTCTTGCTCTATAGATGTGATACAACGGGGGTTTTTACATTTAATAACATTTGTTATTTGACGCGGTAGCACCAAATCTTTTTTAGCCACAATCACGCCGTCTTTGATGACATTCACGGTAATGTTGTGGTCGATGAAACCGAGAATATCCAAGTCGAGCATGTCAATGTCACATTCTACTTTAAGGATATCTTTCTTGCCCATTTTGTTGCTCTTTGCATTTTTGATAATGGCAACGGTACAATCTAATTTATCTAATTTCAAATCATGATAGATGGATAAACTCTTTCCGGCTTTGATATGATCGAGTACAAATCCTTCTTCAATCTTGCCTACATTCAACATACTACGCCACCTCCAATTCAAGCAGTGTCAGAATCAGGGCCATTCTGATATAGACACCGTACTGTACCTGTTCAAAATATTTTGCACGTGGGTCTTCATCTACTTCAACTGAAATCTCATTGACACGTGGGAGTGGATGCAGTACCAACATATCATTTTTGGCCAGTTCCATTTTGGCTTTATCTAAGATGTAGAAGTCTTTTAAGCGGACGTAATCCTCTTCGTTAAAGAAACGCTCTCTTTGTACGCGTGTCATATACAGAAGATCAAGTTCCGGCATGACGTCATCTAAGCGAATGACTTCTTCAAATTCAATGTTGTTTTTCTTTAATACATCCTCGCGAATGTAATCGGGAATGCGTAATTCTTCGGGAGAGATAAAGATAAATTTCACATTCGGGTATCTAATAAGTGCATTGATTAGAGAATGTACTGTACGACCAAACTTTAGGTCACCGCAAAGACCAATGGTCAGGTTGTCAAGGCGCCCTTTTAGTGAATGAATGGTTAACAGATCGGTAAGTGTCTGGGTTGGATGCTGATGTCCGCCGTCACCTGCATTTATAACAGGAATGCGGGACTTTGCAGCAGCAACCATGGGAGCACCTTCCTTGGGATGACGCATTGCACAGATGTCTGCATAGCAGGAAATCATGCGAATGGTATCTGAAACGCTTTCACCTTTGGCGGCAGAAGAGGAGTCTGCGGAAGCAAAACCGAGTACCTTACCTCCTAACTGCATCATTGCAGATTCAAAACTGAGCCGCGTTCTTGTGCTTGGCTCGTAAAAGCAGGTGGCAAGTATCTTTCCGTCACAAATATGTGCATACTTATCCGGATTGAGCCGGATGTCATCTGCCAGTGTCATTAGTTGGTCCAGTTCTTCCACTGTCATATCCAGTGGACTCATGAGATGTCTCATCATAAATTCTCCCTTCATATAATTATATTCTTAAAAAATCGAAGAGAAAATAAATTCTCTTCGATTTGTTTGAAACCATTATTTGAATAGTAATAAATCATCTACGGTTTTTCTCTTTGGAGCTTCCGGTGATTCTGCCGGGTGACCAATACAAATAATATTAACAAGTTCGCGGTCCTCAGGGATTTCGAGCACCTCAGAAACAGTTTCATCAAAAATGCCAAGGATTACGGTTCCGAGTCCTAACTCGTGAGCCGCAAGGCAAAATGTCTGTGTAGCGATACCGGCATCAAACATCTGCCAAGCATCTTTTCTGGAAGTGGTAAAGGAACCGTCTCGTTCATATCCGCATCTGCCCTTCAGAACCGTTACTGCAATTAGCATAGGAGCAGCATTCATGGCATTGGCGTTATAAACAAAACCGGTGGTACATTCATTTGCAATTCTATCTTTTAACTGCTTGTTGTCGATTGCAATATAGCGAACAACCTGTGTATTCTTCCAAGAGGGAGAATAGGATGCGGCTTCTACAATCTGTTTCAGAGTCTCATGTGAGACAGGTTCATCCGTAAATGCACGAATACTTCTGCGGCTGTGTATACAATCCAGTGTCTGCATAGTTCTTCCTCCTATTTTTGGTTGATATGTTCTAATTAAGTATTATAATATACCAAAGAATGTTTTGCAATATCAATCAAAATGTTTTATACTAAAAATTAACAATCACGATACATTGTAACAGAATATGATGCATGGTGTTAGGAACACTACGAGGAGGACGCACAATGGGTTATGTAGAAAGAAAAAGATGGCTGTTTTTGGGATTACCGTGGACATTTACGAAATATACGGTAGAAGATAATGTTCTGACAACAGATAAAGGATTGATTAATACAATTGAAAATGATTGCTATATGTATAAAATTCAGGACGTACAGTTGGAGACAAGTTTCATGGAGCGCATTTTCAAACTTGGTACGGTCGTATGCTTTACAGGTGATGTGACAGATAAGAAGTTGGAATTGAAGCATATCAGAAATGCTAAGGAAATCAAGAATTATATTCTTGAAAAGTCTGAAGAGGACAGAAGAAAGCGTCGTACATTGAATACTTTGGATATCGGTGCAGACGGAGAAGCAGACTTGGCAGATATTGATTAATGAGCACGTCACAGATGATGTGTACGATATAAATACATAAACTCCCATGTGGCAGTCGGTAATGTAATATCGAATACGTCCAATGGGAGTTTTGTTTATAGGTAGACTTATGCTTTGGATTTATGTTTTAGCAGAATACTTTCAAAGAGGAGTCCGGTCAGAAACCAAAGAGGTGCATAATCCAGGCGGATGACTCCTTTGATATTGGTTCCGGCATGAGAGTAATCCCACGGACACATGTGATGCTTCTTTAATAATGAACCGGAGAAGAATTCGATTAGGAAGATAGCAATTGTATATACGGTTCCGCGAAAGAGGATGCCTTTCTTTTTACACAATTGAAACAGTGGTACAATAAAGGCACCCATGCCGTAAATGGGGAACATCCATATGGAAGTATTACCTTTTAATTTCATTTCTCTTTTGCGAAATGAATCAAAGGCCGTAAATAGAATTTCCAGGCACCAACCGAGGGTGCCGCATAAAATAAACTTTTTCATCATGCAGATAGGATAACCAAAATCAAAACAAATATGCATAAGGAAGCAGTTAAATCATGAATTACAAAGAGGCACGCACATATATTGAACAAACAACAAAATACGGCAGTATCCTTGGTCTTGAAACAATAAAACAGTTGTTAAAGCGGTTAGACAATCCACAGGATACATTGAAGTTTATTCATATTGCCGGTACAAATGGCAAGGGTTCGGTATCGGCATTTTTAAGTGCAATCTTAAAGGCTGCTGGTTACCGCGTTGGTACCTATAATTCACCGGTGGTATTTGAAGCAAGAGAATTGGCACTTGTAAACGGACGTAAAATCAGTGAGGCTGATTATGCCGGATTGATGACCAGAGTGGCGGCAGTTGCAGATGCTATGGAAGCAGAAGGTTTACCTCATCCAACTGTATTTGAAATAGAGACAGCAATGGCCTTTCTTTATTTTCAGCAGAAGAAGTGTCAACTGGTTGTGTTGGAAGCAGGACTTGGTGGCCTGACAGATGCAACCAATATCATAAAAACGACTGAAGTGGCTGTGATTACATCCGTCAGTCTGGATCACACTCTTGTGCTGGGGAGTACCGTGGAAGAAATCATGCAGCAGAAGGCGGGGATTATTAAGCCAGAGTGTGCAGTTGTTGTGCAAGGCGGTATACCACAGGCAGTTCAAGTGGTTATTAATAAATGTGATGAGATGCATGTTCCTTTGACAATTGCAGACGGTTCTGCGGTGCATGATGTCATGAGAGACTTTCCAAAACAGACATTTTCCTATAAGACTTATCAGAACCTTGAGATATCCATGGCGGGGGCTTATCAGACAGATAATGTCGTTGTTGCTATTGAAGTCATAGAACAGTTGAAACAGCGTGGATACGTAATTCATGAGGCACAGTTACGAAAAGGGCTATTAGAGGCAGTGCTGCCGGGACGATTTTCTGTCATTAGTGAAAACCCGTTATTTATCATTGACGGAGCACATAATGAAGGCGCTGCATTGCGTCTGAAAGAGACGATAGAATTATATTTTACAAATCAAAGAATTATCTATATAATGGGTGTATTGAAAGACAAGGATTATGAGAAAATCTGCGAATTGACCGTACCACTTGCTTCCGATGTGATTACGGTATCAACAACAGGAGAGCGCAGGTTACCGGCATTGACATTGGCAGAGAGTGCACGGCGGTTTAACGACAGGGTAACAGCAGCCGATAGTGTTGAAGAGGCAATTGAAATCAGTCTCTTGTTAGCGGGAATGCCTACTGATTCAGCTGGGGAAAAGCCTGTTATAATTGCATTCGGTTCTCTTTCCTACTTGGGAAGAGTTGTACAGATTATGAAGACTAAACTGACGAGGAGAGACTTGCATGGTAGACAAAGAGAAGATTGAGCAGGCGGTCAAGCTGTTGCTTGAGGGCATCGGCGAAGATGTGACAAGAGAGGGACTTATTGATACACCGGGTAGGATTGCAAGGATGTATGAAGAAATATACAGTGGCATGGATAAGAGTGCAGCAAAGCATTTGCAGAAGACGTTTCATGTAGATAATAATGAAATGATAGTAGAGCGGGATATTACATTTTACTCTACCTGTGAACATCATTTGATGCCGTTTTATGGGAAAGCACATATTGCATATATTCCGGACGGAGAAGTTGTTGGTATCAGTAAACTTGCCCGTACGGTGGAGGTATATGCAAAACGTCCGCAAATACAGGAAAAACTAACGACTCAGATTGCTGATGCACTCATGGAATATCTGAAACCGAAGGGTGTTATGGTGATGTTAGAAGCAGAGCATATGTGTATGACGATGCGAGGCATCAAGAAGCCGGGTTCTCAAACGGTGACGATGGTGACAAGAGGTATCTTTGAACATAATGCAGAACTTAAAAATACATTCTTTTCTATGATTACACGTAAATAGGGAGGTTATTGTATGGATCGTGTGAACAGGTTGCTTCACAATATCAATTATCGGGCTTATCTGAAGGAGATAGAAGAGTTAGAAGATGGCAGGAGATTTTGCAAGCATGACATGAATCATTTAATGGATGTTGCGCGTATTATGATGATACTGAAATTGGAAGACGGTGTTGATTTGCCAAAAGAGACGATTTACATGACGGCATTGTTGCATGATATTGGGCGAGGTGTTCAATTAAAGAGTGGAGTTCCCCACGAGGAAGCCGGAGCAGAAATTGCAGAGGCTATTTTAAGAGAATGCGGTTATGATGATGAGGCAGAAATTGCGCAGATGATTAAAGCAATCCAGAATCATCGCAATGCAGAGGTAAAGTGCGACAAAGACTTGAATGGATTACTATATCGTGCTGATAA
>DATESB010000234.1:0-12727 GCA_035271065.1 Lachnospiraceae bacterium
GTTTATCTCACTTAACACTATCACAAGCATTGATGAAACGCAAGATAAAAATAGCCTTGTGGAATTTAAAGTATGTTCATGCTATAATCACATTTAGATTGTGAATGACTCTATTTGAAAAGGTGGCAGGACAATGAGTACAAAGACGAATATACTTGCATTACTTGAGGGTAACAGAGGGCAAAGCATTTCAGGAGAAGGCATTGCCGCACACCTTGGTGTGAGTAGAAATGCAGTGTGGAAAGCTGTAAATGAACTAAAGAAGGACGGATACAATATTGAAGCCGTGACAAACAAAGGCTACTGTCTCTCTCAGGATAACGACATTTTGTCTGCGCAGGGAATGCTGCCCTATTTGACTCACAAGGAAAATGCGGACCAAATTTTTGTCTATGATACTCTGGAATCCACCAATATAACCGCCAAAGAAATGGCAATAGCCAAAGCCAAACACGGTACAGTCATCATAGCAGAGCATCAAACATCCGGGAGGGGTCGCTATAATCGCGTGTTTCATTCTCCGTCAGGGCACGGTATCTACATGAGTCTTATCTTACGCCCGACGCAACTCGGATTTTCAACTCCAACTCTGGTTACTTCCTTTGCTGCTGTATGTGTATGCGAAGCAATTGAAGCCATTACAAATGCAGAGCCCAAAATCAAATGGGTGAATGACATTTTTATGAATGGGAAAAAGATATGTGGTATTCTGACAGAAGCCGTTACCGATTTTGAAAGCGGTAGTATCGAGTGGGTTGTCGTTGGAATTGGAATTAATTTCAGCACACCTCTTGAAGCTTTTCCAAAAGATTTACGTGAGATTGTAAGTTCTGTCTTTCCTGACGGTCGTTCAACAGCAACCAGAAATCAATTGGTTGCAGAAATTGTGAACCGTATGGTTTCACCCGAACAGAAACAGGGCGAAGCAGATATTATGGCAGAATATAAGCAGCGTCTATTCATGCTTGGAAAGGAAGTCTTAGTTTCACAGGTCAACGAAACGTACAAAGCCACCGCCTTAGATGTTGATGAAATCGGACGACTGTTAATCCAGAAAAAATCCGGAGAAGTGCTCCCCTTGTCTTCCGGAGAAATATCAATTAAGCCTATATCATAGATGAACATTGAATTCATTCGTCGTTATTCTTTTTGTTATTTCATTTGTCACCCGTTCTTATATTTTTGGTTGACATTCCATTTTCTCTGGTGTACATTAGTAAAGGCAGCAGCAATGCCTGCCAATTAATATGCAACACACAGGAGAAGTAAAATGCAATCAAACAAATTATCTGTTCGTGACCTCTGTCAAATCGCAATTTTCACAGCAATCATTTGTATCTGTGCTCAAATCAGTATTCCCATGCCATATGGTGTTCCCCTAACATTACAGACCTTTGCCATTCCTTTAGCCGGGATTATCCTCGGACCAAAAAAGGGAACTCTTGCTGTACTAGTCTATATCTTAATTGGTGCCATTGGTATGCCTGTCTTTTCAGGTTTTAAAGGCGGTTTGAATGTTGTTGTCGGTGCAACGGGCGGATTTATCCTTTCATTCCCGCTCATGACTCTGGCTGCCGGCATCGGAGAAAAGAAAAACAGTAAAGTAAGTTTGACATTGGGTGTAGTATTAGGTATTCTCGTCAATTACCTCTGCGGTATCTTTTACTTTTCTTTTATTATGATGAGTGATTTACGAACTGCTTTTATTGCATGTGTCCTACCTTTTATCCCAACAGACATTATTAAAATTATCTTGGTTATTGTATTTGGCAGTAAACTAAAGAAAGCTTTGGTCAAAAGTAAAGTCTTAACCTAATACTTTCGCAAAACACTCTACCGTCTGCGACAAGAAAGTTATCCTCTGTCTCAATGTACAAAAAAGAGCCCCGAGAAACCTCGGGGCTCTTCATTGCTATAAACTTTAGATTGACTGATGGAATGTACGTGTAATGATATCGTTCTGCTGTTCCGGTGTCAATTTGATGAAGTTAACTGCGTATCCTGAGATACGGATTGTCAACTGTGGGTAATTCTCCGGATGTTGCTGTGCATCAAGTAATGTCTCCTTGTTCAAAACATTAACATTCAAATGATGTCCGCCTTTTACTGCATAGCCATCCAATAATGATACTAAGTTATCAACTTGAGCTGCATTTGCTGCCATGATATATTCCTCCTTTAATGATACGATCCGAACTACTCGTAATCGTCTAATCCCTGGTGTAATGTCGGTACACTGCAGGCCAGTGGTGTTCTGGAACAATCCGTACACCCCATGGTCTCTACATTTCGTACCGCTTCTTCGTTGGTAGATTCTACTTCAAGATTTACATGTCCGACACCGTTGCCTACTGAATTATCCAGCATTGCCACGATATCGTCTATCATTTTTTCATTATCCATAGACTCTCACCTATTTTCTTTCAATTGACTATTTGTTAAGATCCAGTTCAATGTCTCCTGCAAAAATCTTATCTTCTTTGCCGAGTGCACCCGGGATAATGGTAAATGTATTAGAAATACCATCCTGAGCATCGTTGAACGGAAGTTTCGCTACTGATGACAATGATGCGACTGCACCATGTGTGTCACGTCCGTGCATTGGGTTAGCACCAGGAGCAAAAGGCTGTCCCTTCTTACGTCCGTCAGGTGTGTTACCTGTAGCCTTACCATAAGTTACGTTTGAAGTAATGGTCAATACTGACATTGTCGGGAAACCATCTCTGTAGGTATGATGTCTTCTAAGCATTGTCATGAACTTAGATACGATCATCTGTGCAATTTCGTCTGCACGGTCATCATCATTACCATACTTAGGGAAGTCGCCTGTTGTCTCGAAATCTGTGATAACGCCATCTTCGTCTCTGATTACTTTAACCTGAGCGTATTTGATAGCTGACAGTGAATCAGTTACAACTGAAAGTCCTGCGATACCTGTTGCAAAGTAACGAAGTACATCTCTGTCATGAAGAGCCATCTGTGCTCTCTCATAGCAATATTTATCATGCATGTAGTGGATAACATTCAATGTGTTAACATATACATCTGCCAACCACTCCATCATATCTGTAAATTTACCGATTACATCATCATAGTTAAGGATATCACCTTCAACAGGACGATACTTCGGTCCGATCTGCTTCTTGGATACTTCGTCTACACCACCATTTAATGAGTAAAGCATACATTTTGCAAGGTTAGCACGTGCACCGAAGAACTGCATTTCTTTACCGATTACCATAGAAGATACACAGCAAGCAATACCGTAGTCATCTCCGTGTGTTACTCTCATCAAGTCATCATTCTCGTACTGGATAGATGAAGTATTGATAGACATCTTAGCACAGAATTTCTTGAAGTTTTCCGAAAGTCTTGTTGACCAAAGTACTGTCAAGTTCGGCTCAGGAGCAGGTCCTAAGTTTGTAAGTGTGTGCAGATAACGGAATGACATCTTAGATACCATATGACGTCCGTCGATACCAACACCACCGATTGACTCTGTTACCCATACCGGATCACCTGCAAAAATCTGATTGTACTCAGGTGTACGAGCAAATTTAACACATCTTAACTTCATAATGAAGTGATCGATGAATTCCTGAATCTGAGACTCTGTAAACTTACCGTTCTTTAAATCTCTTTCTGCATAGCAGTCGATGAATGTTGAAGTACGTCCAAGAGACATAGCAGCACCATTCTGCTCTTTAACTGCACATAAATATCCGAAATATGTTGCCTGAATTGCTTCCTGTACGTTTGTAGCAGGTTTTGAAATATCACAGCCATAAGAAGCAGCCATTTCTTTCATTTGCTTCAGTGCAACGATCTGCTCTGAGATTTCTTCACGAAGACGAATGACATCATCTGTCATAACACGTCCTGTAGAATTCTTCTGATCATTCTTGTCTTCAATCAATCTGTCAATACCGTACAGAGCGATACGTCTGTAGTCACCGATGATACGTCCACGTCCGTAAGCATCAGGAAGACCTGTGATAACGTGTGATGAACGACAAGCTCTCATATCATCATTGTATGCATCAAAGCATCCTGCATTGTGTGTCTTTCTGTGTGTTGAGAAAAACTCACTTACCTGAGGATCTACTTCATAGCCATTGTCTGAACAAGCTTTCTCTGCCATTCTGATACCGCCGTATGGCTGCATGGAACGCTTGAAAGGCTTGTCTGTCTGGAAACCTACGATTGTTTCTTTGTTCTTGTCAAGGTATCCGGGACCATGTGAAGTAATTGTAGAAATTACCTTTGTGTCCATATCAAGAACGCCGCCTGCCTCAAGCTCTTTTTTCTGTAAATCAAGTACCTGTGCCCATAAATCCTTTGTGTTCTGTGTAGGTTCTGCAAGGAAAGAATCATCACCATCATATGGTGTGTAGTTCTTCTGGATGAAATCTCTTACATTGATTTCATTCTCCCATTTGCCACCTACGAAACCGTTCCATTCTGATTTCATATTGAAAGCCTCCTAAAATTATTATTTAAAAATGTTAACCGATCAATAATCGGTAGTTACGCATAACACGAGCCAAGGACATTGTGTCCTCGTCCTTAGATTATAGTTGAATACCCACTTTCAGTCAATAGAATTCATGTACTTTTTTACATACAAACGCAGAAAAAATCGGCTTTTTTGGTGATTTTGAATAAAAAAACCAAAAAGAAAAAATAATAACTTTATAAACTCCGAATTATGCCTTGTGCATGTCCAAAAAAAGTGCTAGTCTAAAATAACATAATGGAAATCAAAGAAGGAGGTAAATATATATGGCAGATATTAGTAAAGACATGACCATTGGCGAGATGCTCAGAACCAATCCGAATGTTGCTCCGATTTTAATGGAAGCAGGTATGCATTGTCTCGGATGTCCTTCCGCACAGGGAGAAACACTGGAAGAGGCAGCTATGGTACATGGTATGGATATCAATGACTTGATGGCTAAGATTCAGGCTCTGTAAATCGTTTTGATTTGCAGAATAGTACGTAAAACAGGAGTCCCTCTGCTTCATGAATATGCAGAGGGGCTCCTGTCATTTAATCTGTCTATGAAAATTTCTATTATACCTTCGTTAATACCTGTAACGCATTGTCCTTCAGTATCATATCTGAGTGTTCCTCAAAGAATGCTTCGCTTGCCTGTGTATACTTCTCCGGCATACCGTATTCGGAAATCACATTGCACACCTTGTTGAATTCCTCAGGTGAATGGTCTGACTTAGAAACTACAAGGAACAGTTTATCCGTCTTGCGATTCTTAAACAAAGAGTTCTTTCCTGTATAATGATGATCCAAAACATGTGACAATCTGGCAACAGAATCAATATCCGCAAATGAATAAGTCTTGATTAATTCAAGTGATGCGGCTCCTTCTGCAACTTCTTCTTTGATGTCTGCCACTTCTGTTTCTGCAGCCTTTTCTTTCTCTTGGCTGATTTTTTTGAATAAATCCAACACATTATCCGCATCATCGCCAAGCGACTGCATCACTTCATCTATCACATTGTCCTCTTCTTCGTGTACAGAAGGTGCAAACTTGGAAAATCTGGTGTCCAATTCTTCCGGATCCTCCACCTTGGTAATAATCAACACAATACAATCAGAAGATAACGGAATTGCTTCTATCATAAGCGGAATATCTTCAGCTTCGAAGCCAAACTGATAGGACGCTTGTTGCATCATGTCCCGAAATAGGCTCTTTGCCTTATCTGTTCCATAAGCCAATTCGCTAATCTTCAGTTCTCTGTCTGCCAAGTCCGACTTTGTTAATGTACAACGAATCTGGTGGTCATTTACTTTTTCAATTTTCATAGAATCACATCCTTCCATGATATAATAATGAAACCTGTATTACTTATCACTATACTAAATCCCTTGATGCCAATATGTCAATAGTCTTGCAGTACAGAAAAATGAAAGTTTCATAAAGCATTTTAGATATTTTTCATAATTTGCTTGTGTATTGGTAAATATTGTTATACAATGCGATTGAGAGATGCCTCTTTTGCCAATCATGCGCAAAAAGGAGGCTGGTTCAGTACATTTCTTATACTTATATTTTAACTTATTTTCCGCTTTTTTACTAGTGGAATCTATTTCTTTTTCAATATTCTGTTACACAATTCAAACACGAAAAAAGTATATGGTATATTATATTCGCGCGCGCAGAGAGGTTTCTCTGAAATATAAAGTAAAGCTTCACTCTGTGATGTTATGAGATGCCTTTTGGTGTATCACGAATTCCGAATGGTCTGTCATCATGGGGAATGAGCAGAAAGGAGGCTTGCGGTCGAATGAAAGACGGCGGAAAGAGTGTACGCTCCGGAAGGCAATGGGACGTCTATTCTTATTTGGAAGAATATGAAAAACAAGGTGTCAGGATTACGGTCGGCAACAATGAGGTCATGGCCACAAAAGCAGCAGAAACAATTGTAGCAAACGATTATAATCATTATATGCCTGATTATCTGACAGATGATACAGGGCGGCTGGTGGAAATTCATTATGCCAAGACCAGACACTATTAAATGAAAACTCCTGTTTGAGTTTCATACTTGATTATGGGTGCAACATAATGTCATAACTTTTTTCGATAATAGCCCCTCTATGCTCGAAAAGAAAATTTGATGTGAACCGTAGCAGGTTCGGGATTGGGGAATCAAATGTGAAAAAACAATGTTTTCGTCGATTTAAGTAATGACTCTTAGATAAAAATTTGCTATAATACCGTAGTATGATTATGATGCAAAAGAATGCTTTTATATATAGGAGGAATTACGGTGGACCACAGAACACAGGACGAACAGCTGGAACAAAGAAGTAGGCTGGAAGACAGAAAAAGAAAGAGAAATAAAAAGAAACGCCGCAGAAGACGTATGCTGCAAAGATTAATTCCGGTTATCGTCGCTATTGTATTAATGGTAGCCGTATTGGTGGTATGTATTATGACCGGTGTTTTTGAAAAATATTCTTATTCCACTGAACGTGCAGATTTATTTGAGTATTTTTCAATTTACAATCAAGAAGATGTTGCTGTGATTACAAATAATGAATTAACTGATCTAAAAGCAAAACTATATGACGGAACCATATATTTGGATTACGACACCATACAGCAGACCATGTTTGATCGTTTTTATTATGATGTAAATGACAGTGCACTACTATATACAACTGCTACAGATGTCATCAGCATCCCTATCGGAAGTACAAGTTATTATGTTTCCGGAACTCCTCAGGATGTAGGATATGTGATTGTCAGAAATGAAGGCGATCAGTTATATATCGCTCTGGACTATATGAAGAATTATGCCGCCTTCTCTTATGAACTGTACGAAGGCGAGCCATATCGCATGGACCTGTCCTATGAGTGGGGTACCAATCGACTTGCCGATGTGGCAAAGGATAACCACATTCGAACTCTTGGAGGAATCAAAAGTGCGATTCTGAAAGATGTCAAAAAAGGTGATACAGTAATTGTGATAAATGAAATGGAAGAATGGAGTGAGGTTCGTACTACAGACGGCATTATCGGTTATATTGAAAACAAACGTCTGGAGAATTACCGTGAAGAAACACTGACTCCTGTTGCCGCAATACCGGAGGAAGTTTATCCGAATATCAGCAAAGACTATCCTATTAATCTTGTTTGGCATCAAGTAACAAACGAAACTGCCAATGAAAAACTATCGGAAATGATGGAAGGTGTCAGTGGAGTAAATACCATTTCTCCGACTTGGTTTGCTTTAAGCGATAATGAAGGAAACTTCACATCTCTTGCAAGTACAGCATATGTAGAACAGGCACATGCAATGGGACTTGAGGTATGGGCATTGATTGATGATTTCACAAATTCAGTGGATACCTACGAAATTTTCTCACATTCTGCAAAACGTGCACACTTGATTGAGCAGTTAATGAGCACTGTTGCAACCTATAGTTTAGACGGTCTGAATATTGATTTCGAGCAGATATCAGCCGAAACCGGTCCGCATTATATACAGTTTTTGAGAGAACTATCCATTCAATGCAGAAAGAATGGCATTGTTTTATCTGTAGATAATTATGTTCCAAGAGAGTTCACCGCTCACTATAACCGTGAAGAACAAGGACGAGTGGTAGACTATGTTGTTGTTATGGGTTATGATGAGCACTGGGGTGGCTCTGAAGAGAGCGGTTCAGTTGCATCTTTAGGTTTCGTAAAAGAAGGTATTGAACAGACACTGCAAGTTGTTCCGGCAGATAAGATTATCAATGCCCTTCCTTACTACACCCGTATTTGGGTTGAAACACCAAAGACCGAAGAAGAAATTGCTCTTGAGGACCCCGCTGCCGAGACCTATGTGCCTTATCATTTAAGCAGTGAAGCAATGAGTATGCAGGGTGCTGCCAATGCAGTTGAAAGGGCAGGTGTCACAGCAACATGGGATGATGTAACCGCACAAAACTATGCGGAATATGAACGAGACGGTTCCACCTATAAGGTATGGTTGGAAGATGATGCATCCATTACCGCAAAGATGCAGGCAATACAAAGTTACAATATAGCAGGAATTGCCGGTTGGAAATTAGGGCTTCAAAATAACAGTGTATGGCCAATTATCAGTGAATACCTAAACTAATTTAGGAGATAATGCCTAATGGTAAATTGTTCGCAATTTAAGAAGGGAAGTATGTAATATGCAAGGTAATATTCACTCAGTTGAGAGTTTTGGTACAGTAGACGGACCAGGCGTACGCTATGTTGTCTTTTTTCAAGGATGTCCGATGAGGTGTCTGTACTGTCATAATCCGGATACCTGGCCGACAGATGGCGGAACAAAAATGGAAGTCAGTGAAATCATTGATGATTTCGAGAAAAAAAGAGGGTTTTATAACGGTGGAGGAATTACCGTTACCGGCGGCGAACCTTTGTTGCAGATTGACTTTCTGACCGAACTGTTTGAAGAGGCAAAGCGTCACGATATTCATACTTGTATAGACACTTCCGGAATTGTCTATAAAGAAGACAATAAAGAGTTAATCAAGAAGTTGGATCGATTGATGAAGGTGACTGACCTTATCATGCTGGATATCAAACATATTGATCCCGAAAAGCATAAGCACTTAACTTCTCAACCAAACGAAGGTATTCTTGCTTTTGCCAAATATACCGATCGAATGGGTGTTGATATATGGATTCGCCATGTTGTTGTGCCGGGATTAACAGATGATGATCAATACTTATATGATCTTGGTTACTTTATCGGTGGTCTTTCCAATCTCAAAGCTCTTGATGTTTTGCCTTACCACACAATGGGTAAAGTTAAATATGAAGCTTTGAATATGGATTATCCCTTGGGTGATACTCCCGATATGGATAAGAGTGTCGCAATTGAGAAGAAAAAGGTGATTCTTAAGGGAATTAAAGACAGACGCAGATAACGCTTGTATATTTTTCATATTTATATTAGAATAGAATACAGAAATTGATACGATATTAAGGAGGAAACTGATATGGCATATGTAATTACTGATGCTTGTGTAAACTGTGGTTCTTGTGAGGGCGCTTGTCCTGTAGGAGCTATCTCTGCAGGCGACGGAAAGTTCGAAATCGATCCGGATACATGTATTGATTGCGGAACCTGTGCAGGTGTTTGCCCGACCGGTGCTATCGAATCTGAGTAAAAGTATAACAGCAAAGGCTGTGCCGATTAAGTTCGGCGCAGCCTTTTTTTCTTCTTTTGTCTTCCCCTTATAATTTCATCAAATCTTTGAAAACGTTCCTCTTCTCTTTCTTCCTGTTCACGAAATAGGTAATCCACCTGTTTCAATACACGGTCACCCACCTCCTCATTCACAACTTGAACCAACTGCTTATTATTTTCTGTTAATATTTCTGTCATAAGACTCCTAAACAGTTCTTTGGCCTTCCCGTTTCTTTTCTGAGGTTCTCCATGTTCCGTTGTTTCCCTTGGCATCGTCTCCTTCGGCACCGTCACCATTGCAAACTCTTCCGGCACTACCCCTTCATTTAGCAGTACCATTTTGATTGCTTTGAGTTGAAAGCCCTTTTCTTTCATCTCTCTAATCTCCCGAAATCGAATAATATCTTCTTCGGTATAATACCGATGTCCCATTTCATTTCTGGAAATCTCTATTCCCAGTTCCTCTTCCCAGTACCGCAGAACATGTGCTTCCACATCTACCTGCTTGGCAGCATCAGATATCATATATCTTGTTCTAGCCATGATTTTCCCTCCTATTTTATTCATACTCACCCTGTTACTCGAAATAATAAAGGACAAGCCAATCAGGCCTGTCCTCTTTTGTAGTTTACGTTATCTATTTTTTCTGATAGTCAGTTCTTTCTTTATTTGCAAATTTGGTTAACTCGGCAAGCCATACAAGCTGTACAGTACCAATCGGACCGTTTCTTTGCTTCGCAATGATGACTTCTGCCTCATCCGGTGTCTCTGTATCTTTATTGTAATAATCATCTCTATACAGGAACATAACAACATCGGCATCCTGCTCTATTGCGCCCGACTCACGCAAATCGGATAACATCGGTCTGTGATTTTCCCTCTGCTCTACCGCACGTGACAACTGTGACAGGGCTATAATTGGTACATTTAACTCTCTTGCCAAGGATTTCAACGAACGGGATATTTCCGAAATCTCTTGTTGTCTTGAATCAGAATGACCGCTTCCAGACATCAATTGCAGGTAGTCAATGATAACCAGCTTCAAATCATGCTCCAATTTATACTTTCTGCACTTGGACCGTAACTCTGAAATAGAAATACCCGGGGTATCATCAATAACAAGATGTGAATTTGCTATGGTATTTGCACCTACTACAATACTGTCCCAATCCGAATCCGTCATATCGCCGGTACGGATAGACTGTGAATTCACCCTTGACTCCATTGACAAAAGACGATTGACCAACTGTTCCTTTGACATTTCCAAACTGAAGATTGCTGCCGAAATATTTTGCTTAAAACACACATGCTGTGCAATATTCAGGACAAAAGCCGTCTTACCCATAGACGGTCTAGCCGCAATCAATATCAAATCCGATGGCTGCAATCCTGCCATTTTATAATCTAAGTCTTTAAATCCCGTTGGAATACCGGTCACGCTTCCCTTGGTCTGTGCCGCAGCATTAATGCGCTCTAATGCATTGATTACCACTTCACTGATTGGAACAAAATCCCCTGTATTTCGCCGTTGTACAATATCAAAAATTCTCTTCTCGGTATCTTCTAATATGTACTCTGTTGTTTCTTTTCCACTATAGCAGGCATTGGCGATATCTTCATTGGTTCTGATTAATCTTCTCAACAATGCTTTTTCTGCTACAATATTAGCATAGTACTTTATATTTGCTGAAGTCGGAACTGCGTCAACCAGTTCTTTGACAAATTCCAAACTACTGATTTCAGGCGGTACATCTTTTTCTTTTAAGCGGTTCTGCAAGGTTACCAAATCAACCGGCTTTCCTTCATTATAAAGTTCCACCATGGCTTCAAACAGTATTCCATATTGCTTCCCGTAAAAGTCTTCTGTTCGAACTGTCTCCGATGCAACCAGAATTGCTTCCTTATCCATCATCATAGATCCAATTACAGACTGTTCCGCTTCAATGCTATGGGGCAGTATTCTTTTTATTAATGCCTCATCCATGGGGACTCCTCCTACAACTCCTGTACTTTTACTTTAAGTTCTGCCGTAACCTTTGGGTGTATTTTTACCGGCACCACATGCACACCAAAACTCTTAATCGGCTCAGCAAGTGCCATTTTCTTCTTGTCTAACTCCATATTGTGCTGTTCCTGTGCTGCCGCAGCAATTTCCTTTGTAGAAACAGAACCAAATACTTTGCCACCTTCACCGGCTTTCATCTTAACAACCACTTCCGCAGCTTCAATTATTTTTGCAAATTCCTTAGCAGCTTGATACTGCTCCTCTGCAACGCGGTCGCTGTTTGCCTTCTGCAGCTTTAAATCGTTCAAATTTTTTGACGTTGCCTCAAGTCCCAACTTCTTCGGAAGAATAAAGTTCTTGGCATATCCGTCACTTACGCTTACTACTTCGCCTTTCTTGCCCAGCGCTTTCACATCCTGTAATAAAATAACCTGCATGTTATATCTCTCCTTCTCTCAGCATCTGTTCCAATGTGTCAGTCAACATCTGCTTTGCTTCATCCAACGAAACGCCCGGTATCTGTGCACCTGCAATGTTCATATGACCACCGCCGCCCATTTTCTCCATAATAATCTGTACATTTATTTCATCAATTGAGCGGGCACTGATATAGATTTTTCCACTATAATCAGTTAATACAAATGATGCCTTAATTCCATTAATATTCAGCAGCTCATTTGCTGCCTGAGCACCAACAATCGTTGGACTTTCAATTCCCTCACTTGTAAATTTGGATATGGCAAACGAGTTCTGATATACCTCTGCATGACGAACCGCTTCTGCTCTCGCTTTGTAGTCTACCATATCATCTCTGAATAATTTGCGGACTCTTGTCACATCTGCTCCATTTCTTCGCAAATAAGCAGCAGCTTCAAATGTGCGCACGCCTGTCTTTGTCATAAAGTTGTTGGTATCAATCATAATACCGGAATAAATACAATCTGCTTCTATCGGACGCAATTTTACATTATCGCTGATATACTGCAATATTTCCGCAACCATTTCAGATGCAGAAGATGCATA
>DATESB010000235.1:0-4822 GCA_035271065.1 Lachnospiraceae bacterium
AGTGCAATATGTGAGGCGGAGCAACTCCTGAGCAGTGCCAGAGGATTTGGCATATGGGATATGCTGGGCGGAGGCTTGATTAGCGGTTTATTTAAGCATTCACAGATCGACAAGGCGCAGGAATGTGTCAACAGAGCACAAGCTGCATTGCAAGGCTTTCAGAAAGAACTTCAGGATTTAAATATGAATATCAATTATGGGGTACAGTTTGACGGTGCAACAAAAGCAATTGATTTGATATTTGATAATATACTTGTAGATGCATTGATACAATCAAGAATTAAGGAAACGCAGGAGAATTTGAAGAAAAGTGAGTATCAGGTACAACAGGCATTGGATAAATTACAACAGATGAAGGAGTAGGTTCTATGTCAGAAAAACAACTTACGGCAACACAAAAACAACGAGATGTTGACTTATGGATTATTGTGATCTGTTCTGTGGCTGTTTTATTAGTTTTTTCGCTCAATCAGATTAAAATCATGTCCATTGTAAAGGATACGTCAGTTCCTATTCTATTACGAGTTCTGATGACAGCTGCTATGCAGTTTGGCTTAGCCGGTTTTGGTATTTCGGTGGTTGCGCTGATTCACAGAGAAAGTTTTCTGATACATGGATTGAAATTGAAAGGCGCTCTTCTTTCTGTTGCTTTATGTGTGGCGTGCTATGTGCCCAATATTATTTTTATGTTTGTGACAAAGCAAATAGACAGTTATCTGCCCTTTCAATCGGTATGGACCACAAAGGAAGTTCTTGCAAGCGGATTTCCGGTCAATGCAGTCGGAATGTTGATTACAGCAACGGCATGGGGATTTTTTGAAGGATTTAATTATGTATTTATCAGTGATGTAATTAATGAACGGTATCCAAGTAAGAATAAATGGATTAATTGGGGTGCCATCTCGTGCGCCATTTTTTGTATTCTAATTCATGGAGCCATTGGAGTGACACCGGAAGGCATTATAGAGATGCTCACGGTTATGTTCTTGATTTATGGAATGTTAATCGTAAGAGAACGAACAGGAAATGCGTGGGGCTGTGTGGCGGTATTTGTGTTTATATGGAACGCATTATAGAAAAGGAGCAATAAGATGAAAACAATTGGATTAATCGGTGGAATGAGCTGGGAGAGTACCGTTACCTATTATCAAATCGTAAACGAATTTGTTAAGGAGAAATTGGGCGGTTTTCATTCAGCGAAGGTTTTATTATATAGTGTTGATTTTGCAGAATTTGAGAAGAATATGGGAAATAGTGATTGGGACAAGATTACGCAAGACTTGACGGATGCAGCACAGAACTTGGAGAAAGCAGGTGCTGATTTCATATTGGTTTGTACCAATACGATGCACAAAGTGGTACCGGAGATTCAAAAAAAGGTATCTGTTCCAATCATACATATTGCAGATGCAACTGCTGAAAAATTGAAAGAGCATCAAATCACAAAGGTTGCACTGTTAGGTACAAAATATACAATGACACAGAATTTTATCCGTGATAAGTTGACAGAAGCAGGTATTGAGGTAGTGACACCAAATGAAAATGAAATTGAATTGGTAAATGATATCATATTCAATGAATTATGTCTGGGTGTTGTGTCAGAACAATCAAGGGAAAAGTATAGTCATATCATCGATGAAATGGCAGAACAGGGAGCGCAGGGTGTTATTCTGGGATGTACGGAAATTGGATTATTAATTGAACAGAAAGACAGTAGTCTGCCTGTATTTGATACAACAGTCATTCATGCTTCCAAGGCAGCAATGATGTCAATAGAGGATTGACACAAGAAACGGAGAAATAAGAACATGTACGAATTTAAAGAATTTGAACCGGCTTATGCTGAGACAGTTGTGAAATGGAATGAGGGCAAAAATGCCGATTTCTTGATGCAATGGGCAGGTAAAGGCTTTACATATCCAATTACAAAAGAACAAGTTATGACAGATGCGTCAGAGGTAAGTAGTGCAGCATTTGTAGTTTTGTATCAAGGAAAAATGATTGGTACGATTGCCATTATCACTGTGGATGAGAAAACAGGTGCAGGTTACCTCGGACATTATCTTTTGAGTCCGGAAGTAGTAGGAAAAGGTCATGGAACAGCAATTATGCGTGAGTTTATTCAGTTCTGTTTTGGAGTATTGAAATTAAAGGAACTGTCTTTACGTGTTTTTGACTATAACATCGGTGCAATCCACTGCTATGAGAAAAATGGATTGGAAGAATGGGAGCGCACAACAACAGAAGACGGATTGGGCGTTTTACTAATGGGTATCAAAAAGAAAAAGGTGCTAAGTACAACAGATACACAGATAGAGATTTGTGATGAGACAGAAGCGGATTGGTATGCTTCGGAATTGGTGACACAACGTGCATTTTGGAACTTGCATTTTCCGGGCTGCGATGAGCATTTATTGGTATCAAAGTTGCGTAAGAGTGAAGATTATGTTGCATCTATCAGCAAGATAGCCAAGTTAGACGGACAGGTTGTCGGTATTATTCTGTATTCAAAAGCTTACGTAATGAGTCCCGATGGAACCAAGCATGATGTGCTGACCTTTGGTCCGCTCAGTGTGGAGCCGAATTATCAGAGTCTTGGAATTGGCGGTAAATTGTTGAAGGCAACCATGGAAGATGCGCGTAAGGCCAGGTATCCTGCAATTATTATCTTTGGAGAACCCTATTATTATCCACGTTTTGGCTTTCAGACATGTGACCATTTTGGAATTATAACACCGGACGGTAAGAATTTTGATGCATTTATGGCATATGAATTACAGTCGGGTGCATTGAGCGAAATCAAGGGAAAGTTTTATGAGTCGGAGATATTTGAGAACTTACCGGCAGAAGAAGCAACGAAATTGAATCAGAACTTTCCACCATTGGTGAAGTATCATTTGCCGGGGCAGTGGAATTAAATTGATGCAGATTATGTAGTTGTATAGCAGGGGAGGATAATAAAATGAAAAAGAAAATCGGTATTATTATAGCAGCAGTGGTGGGAGCACTTGCACTACTCTATGGTATTGTGACAGAAGTAAAAGACGCGGCAGCGATTTCGATTATTGGCGGAGCAGACGGACCGACTTCTGTATTTTTAGCAGGAAAGGTCGGACATGGATTTTCACTGATATTTATTGTGATAGGCGCGATTATTTTGCTGATTGCATTGGTGTTATTTTTACGTAGGAGGAAATAGAGAAGCACTTATGAAAGAGAACAATATGACATGTGAATTGATACAGAATATAGACAAATTACATACAACCGAATTAGGTGTTGAGCGAATCAAAAGAAATCTTTCTTTAACTACAGATGATGTGGTTAAATGGTGTAGTGAGACGATACAGCAGTCGGACACTACAATTTGTAGAAAAGGTAAAAATTGGTATGCGGAGACAGAGGAATGCATAATTACTGTAAACGCGTATAATTATGGCATTATTACGGCGCACAGGAGGAAGAAATGAGATTAGAGCATGTAGCAATGTATGTGAACGATTTGGAAAGAGCAAAGGATTTTTTTGAGAGATACTTTGAAGCCACATCTAATGACGGATACTATAATTCTAATACAGGGTTTCGGTCTTATTTTCTCACATTTGAGGACGGAGAACGATTAGAAATTATGAATAAACCGGATGCGGTAGATGTTGAAAAACCATTGCTTCATACAGGATATATACATATTGCCTTTTCTGTTGGCAGCAAAGAGCAAGTAGATGCTTTGGTACAGCAACTCAAAAAAGATGGATATGAGGTAATTAGCGGACCGAGGACAACAGGCGACGGCTACTATGAGGGCTGCATTGTTGATTTGGAAGGTAATCAAATTGAGGTAACTGTATGATAGTAGGAAGGATAGATGGATGAGGAAAATTGCATCTAACAATAAGACTACGATTTTCATTTGTATCATTTTTATACTAATTTACGTTCTAAACGTGGGCATTGGAAATGACGTTATTTTTAATGCATTATCCGGTAGTGGCTTCAAAAAGTTAAATGGTGAGGTCTATAGAATTTTTACTGCCTCTTTTCTGCATGCAAATTTACTGCATCTAGTTGTTAATATCATCGCTTTATTAGCCATTGGGAGTTTTCTGGAGAAGAGACTCGGTGCTCTAAATATGTTATTGATTTATATCGGTTCAGATATGATAGCAAGTCTGATGTTTTATGGATACATGAATGAATGCACAAACGGAAATGGTTCATCGATTGCAATTTATGCTATGTTTGCTGTGCTTTTGGTACTATGGCTCAGATATCCTGAAAAGTATGTGCTTACATGGAAAAGCCCGGCATTATTTTATATCATTATCTATTTCTTCGCAGCAAGTATTTATAGCGGTAACTTCACAACCATGATCATACATTCCTTCGGATTTATCACAGGGATAATTGTAGGATTATGCTTATTGAGACGGCAGGGAGGAACATGAACAAATTATGATAGAATACGTAATTGCATCAAAATCTGATATGAAAAGTGTGGATTTGTGCAGTCGGATGAATGTATGGTTTTGAATCTAAAAAACGAGAAGAAGATTGGGAGACAAAAGTGAAAAGGGCGAAATGGATTGCAATTATTTTGGTGTGTGTAGTGGGTTGTGTATATTGCAATATGCAAATGAAAAGTCGCGAGGACAGTTTTAAAGAAGATATTATTGTTACAGACGGCACGATAGAATCAATGGAATCTGTTCTTGCAGAAACGAGTGGCAGATATTCAAATAACCGAAACGTGGTCGGAATGGTTAATATTGATGGTGAACTATATGAAGTTACGCTCACTGTGAATGGCAAGCCGGAACATTCC
>DATESB010000236.1:0-34840 GCA_035271065.1 Lachnospiraceae bacterium
TACAGGGTTATGTACAGGAACCCAAATTAGATATGGAATATGCCGACCGGAAGATACGTTTGTCCGGAGAGGGTATTGAATTAAAGAAAATCAAAGTGCAGGAGCATCATTTGGATACCAATATGCATGTCAATAATGAACAGTACATCAAACTTGCCCTGAGATTGCTTCCTAAACATCGTGAAATCAAACACATGAGGGCGGAATATAAGAAATCAGCAGTACTTGGTGATAGTATGTATCCAATCCTATATACAGAGGAACAAAATAAAAAGTTCACAATTGCACTTTGTGATGAAGCTAAGAAACCGTACACCATAGTTGAGTTTATCACTCAATAGAGAATAGCGAGGAAATATGTTTCATTTAGGAGAAAAACAGACCTTAACAATGATTAAGCAGGTAGAGTTCGGTGCCTATCTGGCAGAAAGTATGTCGGCAGAAGAAGATAAACGCGTTTTACTGCCGGGAAAACAGGTGCCAAAAGAGAAAGAAATTGGGGATACCATTGAAGTGTTTTTATATAAGGATTCAAAGGATCGCCTGATTGCAACGACCAATGAGCCCAAACTGCAACTTGGTGGGATAGCGCTGTTGAAAGTAGCTGAAGTCGGCAAGATTGGCGCGTTTTTAGATTGGGGCTTAGAGAAAGATCTGCTCCTGCCATTTAAACAGCAGACGAAAAAGGTGCATGACGGCGAGGAATGCCTGGTAGCACTTTATATTGATAAAAGCGGGCGCTTATGCGCCACAATGAATGTATATGAGTATCTGGAACCGGATGTGCCCTATGCAGTCGGAGAAAAGGTAAAAGGCCGTGTATATCAAATTAGCGAGCAATTTGGTGCCTTTGTGGCAATTGATGACCGATATTCCGCTCTCATTCCAAAGAAAGAGATGTATGGCGATATCAAAATCAATCAAATCATCGAAGCAAGGGTTACGGCAAAGAAAGAGGACGGAAGGGTGGACCTGAGTGTTCGTGAAAAGGCTTACCTGCAAATGGATGAAGATGCAGAAGCAGTCCTCAATGTCATTCAAGAAGATTTTGACGGTGAACTGCCATTTACGGATAAGGCAGAACCGGACATCATCAAGCGCGAATTCGGACTCAGCAAAGCAGCATTTAAACGTGCAGTCGGTAAATTGCTGAAGGAGGGTCAGATTGAGATTACGGAAAAGACCATTCAAATTAAAAAATAGGTATGGACGATTTGGAACAGATACATTATACTGAAAGCGAAAAGAAAGAAGGAGATGATAGAAATGACAAAGAAGATCATCAGTACAGATCAGGCACCGGCAGCGATTGGTCCATATTCACAAGCAATTGAAGTGAATGGGATTATTTATACATCAGGTATGATACCGGTGGTACCGGCAACAGGAGAAATTGTCACAGGAATTGAAGCGCAGGCAAAGCAGGCACTTACGAATGTGAAGAATTTGCTGGAGTCTCAGGGCAGCAGCATGGATAAAGTGATAAAGACCACTGTATTTATTAAGAATATGGATGACTTTGCAAAGGTAAATGAAGTATATGCTGGATTTTTCACAGGTGATTTCCCGGCAAGAAGTTGTGTAGAAGTTGCGAGACTTCCAAAGGATGTATTAATAGAAATGGAAGCAATCGCTTTAGCATAAAGTAGCATACCATAAAGGGTATCATGAAAGGAGTGTTGTAGAATGAAGGTACAGAATATTACGAACATCGATAAGTTTTTTGAGGTAATCGACAAATGCGAAGGCAAAGTGGAATTGGTAACAGGTGAAGGTGACAGATTGAATCTGAAATCAAAACTCTCACAGTATGTTTCAATGGCCAATATTTTCTCGGATGGAACGATTGAGGAACTTGAAATCATTGCATACGAGCCGGCAGATATTGATAAGTTGGTTAATTTCATGGTAAACGGTTGATGAAAATGAACCAAAATTGCAAAAGAGTAAATGGGCTATTCCTAAGTATTATTTTACTATACCTAGGAATAGTTGCTTTTTTTTCATTCTTAACAATCCAGGGTGTATCTCCTGGCATTATAACGCGATTGATGACGAGTGAACTGCTGGTCTTAGTACCGGGCGTTACTTATATCTTGTGTTCAAAGCGGAAACTGACAGAACTGATGCCTGTTAAGAAACTAAAGATTTCCACATGTTTGATTATGGTTTTATATACCGCATGTTTGATGCCGATTGCATCTTTTGTGAATGCGATATCACTTCTGTTTACTGAAAATATAATGCTGAGTGAGTCGGAGATTTTTCTGGCATATCCGTTACCGGTGATGTTGTTAATTGTGGGTGCTTTCGGACCGTTTTGCGAAGAATTTATTTTTCGCGGTGTCATTTTTGGGGCATACAGGAATACCGGAATGACATGGGGTGCAATTGTGTTATCTTCCCTTTTGTTCGGTCTGATGCATATGAACATCAACCAGTTTTGTTATGCTTTTGTGCTTGGAATTGCCTTTGCGCTGGCGGTAGAAGCAACCGGGAGCATATGGAGTGGCTTTATTGCACATCTGTTGATTAACAGTAACAGTATGGTGATGATGCATGTGTCGGATTGGATGACAGAGGCAACCGGCGGTTTGGCGAATGCTTATGTTGATATGGATATTTCGGAGATGCTTTATCCGATGATTGGCGTATTATTGATTATTGCAACCTTTGCTGTTGCAATTGGGGCCTGTATTCTTGTGTGGATGGCAAAGAATGAAGGCAGGCTTGAACGACTACAGGAGATTTTTTCAAAGCAGCAGTTTAGGGTAAAAGGATTAATTTCATGGCAGATCGTTGTGGCAATTCTGATTTGTATTGCTGTGATTGTCAGTTCTATGATACTTTCATATTAAATATTTACGGCATTATGCCGATAAATAAGTATAGGGAAAACCGGATGTCTTCGGACATCTGCCGGAAAGGAGGCGGATTGCTATGGATATACCTGCATTATCTATGTACATGGCACAGTCGCAGACACTCAGTAACGTAGGCGTGGCAGTGCTCAGTCAGAATCTGGATGCAGTGCAAGATATGGGCAATGACATGACTAAAATGTTGGAGCAATCTGTGACCCCTAATCTCGGAGGTAATATTGATATCTCCCTATAATGCCATAAGGGGTTCAGACCCCTACACATATAAAAAAGGGACGCCATGAAAAGCGTCCCTTTTGCATGTCATATTTTTATTCTGTTTTCGTTAACAAGTATAACTTAAAGGTGTATCGGTCAAAGCGGAAATCCCCTTGAAATTCAGCAGAATAACCAAGACGTTCTAATTCATTCAGATTGGCTTCGTAACCCTCGGTAATGATGCACCAATTATTTCCCGGTGTCTGATCAAGCTCCTCAGCAGAGCAGACACAAATATCAGGATAGTAAAACTCCAGACAGGTTGCAATCTGTGCTGCTTCCTCGTAAGAGACTATTTTATCCCTCGACTCAAAATTTGCATCCATGAATGTCTGCATGGTGCTGAGTCCTTCTGCATATTCCAGTTTCCATTCTTTGGTGTAGCCGACTACACCTGCAATTATCAGAAATGCAAAAACTGTTATCAGATAATTTTTATGGAACGAGGAGACTGAGATTGCAAAGAACAACCAAATCAATCCGAAGGCAAAAAACAGATATCGATCTACAAAGATATTTGCGGTCATGATTTTGGAAATAATGGTTCCAAAGCATAAAACACCATAATAGGTGGCAAAACAGCAAACAGAGTACCAATCCAGAAGTTGTCTGTTCTTATTCATCGCAAAGCGTAACAACAGTAGTAACATCAATAATGCAAGAGCAATTGAGAGTAAAGGATTACCTATGGTATACGGATAGCGCAGGTATTTGATGAATACAGAAAGAGTGACTTCCGGCATGGAAAAGTAACCGCTTACCCTTTTTAATTGTTGCAGGGTAATGATGAGACAGGGCAAATAGAGAATAAATGTTGCGCTAAGACAAATCAACCATCTTTTCAGATGTATGCGATCAAAGATTAAATAGTATATGAGAAGGAACAGGTAGATAAAGCCAACGGTAACAAATGCAAAGTGATGCGTATATCCTGCACCGACACTTAATAGAGTAAAGCAAATCCAATTTTTACGATTGCTGTCCTTTATAACTTCATATGCATAAATTCCACTTCCGGTTGCAAAGAAAAAGCCCCAGCTGTACATGCGGATTTCCACACCATAAAATAGTAAATATGGCATCGTAAACAAGCATATAATGAAGAGATAGGAAGCAATATTTCCAAAACGTTTTCTGACAGTGGTTGCGCCTAACAACATTGTGAGAATCATAGGAATAACAGAGACCACTTTCATGATGGGAACGCTGTAGCCGAATAAATCCGTTGCCAATTTTAAGAGAATGTTATAGAGTGGAGGAAGCGTATCCTGCATGGAACGCATCAGAACACCTGCAAAATCTGTGCGAATTAAGCTAGCGGTAAATGCCTCGTCCAACCATACATTGTGATTAAAGATCAGAGAACCATATACTAAAACGCCGATTAACACAAGAAAATATGCAATCAGCTTTTCCTTCAATAATTTATTCATGTTGAAACAGCCCTTTCACATAAAACAATTTAAACCATATATTTAGTATATAATAGTTACGGTTGAAATAAAAGGACATTTTTGCTATACTATGGTAGGTCGGGGACATGCAACAAAGTGAGAAGGTAAAATAAATGAGAAAAATGAAGATATTAGGGCTTGAATTCAGGGACTATTCTGTAAAGGAAGCACTGCGAATGGTGGGACAATACCTGAATAATGCAAGGTTGGACACCATTTGTTTTTTATCCACGGATATTTTGTTAAATGCCGGCGAGGATGAGAATTTGAAGGTGTGGCTGGAATCCATGGACCTTACAATACCGGTTTCCGTGGAGATACTTCATGCAGCGGGCATCACCAACAAAAGTCGCCTCAAGGAAGTGGAAAATAGCATATTTTATAAGGAATTTTTCAAACGTCTGTCCAATGAAAAGCGCACGGTCTTTATTCTTGCAGAAACAGAGGCGGTTTTACAGGCTTCTTTGGAAAATGTTCAGGCTAATGCAAAGGATATGGTGATTGCCGGTACATATGCGTTTGAAAACCTGCCGGGTGATACGGATGCAATTATCAATGATATCAATCAGGCAGCACCGGATGTGGTACTTTCCAGACTTTCGTCTCCAAAGCAGGAGCAATTTGTATATGATAACAAGAATAAGATTAATGCAAAGATTTGGGTAGCACTAAAAGACACTTTTGTACTTAAGGAAAGCGCAAAAGGTTTAAAATTTGAAAAACTGAGCAAACTGATTGAGAAGACAATATTTAGAAGAATGGTTTCTAAATATAAGGATAACGAAGATTAGGGAGACTCATATATGAATTTGAACCGATTGAAGTCAAGAACCGGTGAGTACCTGTACATTATTCTTGGAACGGCATTTATGGCCGTTGCGATCAAGAGCGTATATGATGTGATGGGACTTGTGACCGGTGGTTTCACCGGCATATCGATTATGATTAGGGGAATGTCCGAGGCCTATACAGGCAGGGGCATTCCTTTGTGGTTTACAAATACAATTCTGAATATTCCACTTTTTCTGGTGGCAATTCATAAGAAAGGTATGCGTTTTTTGTGGAAGAGTCTGTTTGGTATGCTTCTTTTGTCGTTTTGGCTATATGTCATTCCTTCATTTGAGTTTATTAAGGGAGATATTCTGTTGACGGCAATCTTTGGTGGATTGCTTACGGGAGTGGGGATTGGTATGGTCTTACGTGCAGGTGCAACAACAGGGGGTGTTGACCTATTGGCCACATTACTTCATTCGGCTTTGCCACGATACTCTGTTGTACAGCTGATGCAGGCTATTGATGCGGTCATTATTTTGCTGGGTGCCTACATTTTCGGAATGAATCGTGCTTTGTATGCAATTATGGCTGTATTTGTTACGACCAGAGTTTCCGATGCGATTATTGAAGGGTGGAAATTGGCCAAGTCTGTCTATATTATTACTGAAAAGTATAAAGAGGTTTCAAATGTTGTCATGGAACAGTTGCAAAGAGGGATTACTGCACTTGACGGAAGAGGTATGTATTCCGGGGAAGAGAAGGCGGTACTGTTCTGTGTTGTTTCAAAAAAAGAGATTGTCCGTTTAAAAGAGTTGATTTATCAGGTGGATGAATCTGCGTTTGTCATTGTAGCGGATGTTCGAGAAGTCTTGGGAGAGGGGTTTGTAGAAACATAGCGCCTGTTATTGTTCAGTTTGCACAGAAAAAACAAGAATTACCCTTTTCTTTTTTGGTGGAATGTATTAAAATGTGAAATAGGTATAGTGGGTATAGCGATAGAAGCGAAAGCAAAGGAGCTGGGAAAATGATATCAAATCAAATCCTTCAAAACACGATAGAAGGCTTGAAAACAATTACAAGTATTGATATTTGTATTATTGATACAGAAGGAAAGGAACTGGCGTCAACATTTTCTGAGACATTGAACTTTGAAGGTGTTGCAGATAATTTTGCAATTTCTGCTGCTGATAGTCAGGAAATGAAAGGATATCAGTTTTTTAAGATATTTGATGATCAGCAATTGGAATATATTTTGGTGATTGAGGGCAGTAGTGATGATTCATTTTTAATTGGAAAACTGACGGCATTTCAGATACAGAATCTATTGGTTGCATACAAAGAACGTTTTGACAAGGATAATTTTGTAAAGAATCTGTTGCTAGACAATCTGCTTTTGGTAGATATCTATAACAGATCCAAAAAACTTCATATTGAGACAGATGTCAGACGGGTAGTTCTGATTGTTGAGGCCTCAAATGAGAAGGACAGCAATGCATTGGAGAGCGTTCGTGGATTGTTTAGTACAAGAACCAAGGATTTTATTACGGCGGTTGATGAGAAGAATATTATAGTTGTGAAGGAATTGTCTGCAGCTGAAGCATATGGTGAAGTTGAAAAAACTGCCAAAATGATTTTGGAATTGTTTGCATCGAATACACAGGCAGAAGCACATGTGGCATACGGAACAATTGTTAATGAAATACGTGAAGTGAGTCGTTCCTATAAAGAAGCAAAAATGGCACTTGATGTCGGTAAGATTTTCTTTGGAGAGAGAGACATCATTGCATACAGCGAACTGGGCATTGGCAGATTAATCTATCAGTTACCGATTCCGCTCTGCAAGATGTTCATTAAAGAAATATTTGATGGAAAGTCACCGGATGATTTTGATGAAGAAACTTTGGCTACCATCAATAAGTTTTTTGAAAACAGTCTGAATGTATCAGAGACGAGTAGGCAGCTTTACATACATAGGAATACGCTGGTATATCGTTTGGATAAGCTTCAAAAGAGTACCGGACTTGATTTACGTGTGTTTGAAGATGCCATTACATTCAAGATTGCTTTGATGGTTGTGAAGTATATGAAGTATATGGAGAACTTTGAGTACTAAAAGAGGAGAGAAATTATGATTAAACTGGAGGATGTCAGCAAATCCTATTCTACCGGAGCACCGGCATTGAATGGAGTCAGCCTGCATATTAAAAAAGGGGAATTTGTTTTTATTGTTGGCGACAGTGGATCGGGGAAGTCCACGTTGATTAAGTTACTGCTCAGGGAATTGACACCAACGAGTGGTCATATTATGGTGAACAACTATGATTTGAATAAATTGAAAAGAAGAAAAATCCCTAAATTCCGTCGGAATATCGGAGTTGTATTTCAGGACTTCCGATTGCTGAAGGATCGGAATGTATACGAGAATGTAGCATTTGCACAGAGAGTTGTTGAAACACCGTCAAGACAGATTCGTAAGAATGTACCGGCCATGTTATCTTTGGTGGGACTTGCCGAAAAGTATAAGGCAAAACCCAAGCAATTATCGGGTGGTGAACAGCAGAGAGTTGCGCTTGCAAGAGCGCTTGTCAATAATCCGCCCATTCTTTTGGCGGACGAGCCAACCGGTAATCTCGACCCAAGAAATTCATGGGAAATCATGAAACTGCTTGAGGAGATTAACAAGCGTGGAACAACAGTGCTTGTGGTTACTCATAACAGAGAAATCGTAAATGCTATGCGAAAAAGAGTCATTACGGTGAAGAAGGGAATCATTGTGAGTGACGAGGAGAAGGGTGAGTATATAGATGAGGATTAGTACATTAGCATATACCTTCAAGCAAGGTTTCAAGAATATATTTCGTAATAAGATTTTTTCACTTGCTTCAATTGCAACGATAGCGGCATGTGTGTTTCTGTTTGGATTATTCTATTCTGTAGTAGTGAATTTTCAGCATATGGTGACGGAAGCACAATCCGGGGTAGCCATAACTGTTTTCTTTGATGAGGAGATTTCCGATGAAAGAATTAAGGAAATAGGAGAGGAAATCCAGAGTAGAGCTGAAGTATCACAGGTTACGTATATTTCGGCTGATGAAGCATGGGATTCTTTCAAGACTGATTATTTGGGCGAATATGCAGACGGTTATGCCGGCGATAATCCGCTTGAGACTATGTCGAACTATGAAGTGCATATGAAGGATGTATCAAAGCAGGCATCTCTGGTGCAGTATGTAGAATCATTAGAGGGTGTCAGAGTGGTAAATCGCTCCGATATTACTGCCGATGCGTTATCAAATGTAAATGTCTTGATTGGATATGTGTCTGCCGGAATTATCTTTATTTTGCTGGCAGTATCTATATTCCTGATTAGCAATACGGTTGCAATGGGTATTGCGGTCAGAAAAGAAGAGATTTCAATTATGAAACTGATTGGAGCAACGGACTTTGTGGTACGGTCTCCGTTTGTGATAGAAGGCATTATTATTGGTATCATCGGTTCGCTTTTACCGTTAGTTGCAGTTTATTATATCTATAATAATGTCATTGCGTATGCTTCGGAAAAGTTTGCAATCTTGTCGGATTTATTGAAGTTCTTATCGGTAGAAGCAGTATTCTCAACGTTGATACCGATTGCTGTTGCCATGGGGGTGGGAATAGGATTTTTCGGAAGTTTTTCTACAGTCAGAAAACATCTGAAGGTTTAGTAAAAGATTAAGGGGCTTGATTTACGTGAAGGGAACCAATCGATTCAAAGCAATCGTTTTTATAATGATTATATTATTGATAACAGCGGCAGAGATGCCGCTTGTTGTGCGTGCATCCCTAACAAATGAATTAATTGAAGAAAGTGAGAAAGCCGTTAATGAGGCACAGTCTGAAAAGAAGAATTTGCAGACAGGATTGAGTACCATTAAACAGTTATTGAATTCTCTGGAAACCGCAAAGGATAATTTGGAGAACTACGTCACACAATTGGATGCCAGTTTGGCTGAATTGACAGAGACAATAGATGCATTAAATACAGAACTTGAGAAAAAAGAGAAAGAGATTGAGACGACAAAAGCAGAGTTAGCTGCTGCAGAAGAGTTGGAAAAAAAGCAGTATGAAGCAATGAAACAGCGTATTAAGTTCATCTATGAGAAGGGAAACTCTACATATCTTGAACTGCTGTTATCGGCGAATTCTTTTGCAGATTTTTTGAATAAGAGTCAGTTTATTGCAAAGTTATCGGAATATGACAGAGAAATGCTGGAAGAATATATTGCAACCAAGGAGAAGATAGCAGAGACAAAAGAGACACTGGAAGGCGAGCAGGAGGAACTGGAAGAAGTAAAGGCAAGTATCGCTGCTGAACAGGCAGAAGTGGAGACTTTGATTGCTCAGAAAGAAACTGAGATTGTTGTATATGAATCGGATATCAATAATAAAGAACAGGCAGTTAAGGAATATGAGGCGGAAATAGCGGCTCAGGATGCAGAAATTAAGGAATTGGAAGCAACAATTGCTGCTGAAAAGAAGAGATTGCTGGAGGAAAACAGGCAGGCAATTTCTTATGATGGTGGTCAGTTTAAGTGGCCGGCACCGGATTATACAAGAATTTCAGATGATTATGGTATGAGAATGCACCCAACACTTGGAGTGGAGAAGTTCCATAACGGAATTGACCTTGCATCGGCAAACGGCAGCAGAATACTTGCTGCATATGACGGTGAGGTGGTTGCTGCAACTTATTCATCTTCTATGGGTAACTATGTTATGATTGACCATGGCGATTCGCTGTATACGATTTATATGCATGCTTCTGCGCTTTTGGTTTCCAGAGGAGATGTAGTCGTAAAGGGAGAAGAGATTGCCAAGGTGGGTTCAACGGGTAGGAGCACAGGACCGCACTTACATTTTGGTGTGCGTCTAAACGGAAGTTATGTGAGTCCGTGGAATTACATTAAATAATGCGTGGAGATGAAGAAATGAATGATACAAATAATCAAACAAACAATAGTAATAAAACATTAGTGATCGGTCTGCTGATTGGTTTGGTGACGGGAATCTGTCTCTCTATATTTGCGTGGAGTATTTATACAATGACTAAGCCCCGTACAAGTGCAGGGCTTTCCTATATCAGCAATGAGTCAGGTACAGTCAGTTGGAATGCGGTAGAAGACAAGCTGACACAGATGCAGAGAGTCATCGATGCTTATTATAAGAATGAATATAGTGAGGAAGATTTGGTAGAAGGGTTATATGCAGGATATATGAGTGGATTGGGAGATCCTTATTCTGTATACTATACGAAAGAAGAGTTCGGTGAAATGTTAGAAAGTTCATCTGGTATTTACTATGGCGTAGGGGCTTATTTGAATCAGGATGCCGAAACGGGAATGGTGCGTATACTGAGACCAATCAAGGGAACACCGGCAGAAGAAGCCGGTATTAAATCCGGAGATTTGATTGTTGAAGTAGATGGCGAGGATGTTTCAAAGGAAGATACTACGTTAGTGTCCAGTAAGATTAGAGGTCCGGAAGGGACTGAGGTTGAAATTAAGATGAAAAGAGAAGGCGAGAGCGAACTGCTGACCTTTCATTTGGTACGTACTGAGATAGAGACACCAACGATAGAGTATGAGATGAAAGAAGACCATATTGGATATCTTTCTATTTTGGAATTTGATGATATTACACTTCCACAATTCGAAGAGGCAATCAATGCGCTGACGGCAGAAGGTATGGAGTCCCTTATTTTAGACTTACGTGGTAATCCGGGTGGCAATCTTGATACGGTAGTAAAGATTGCAGATCTGTTACTTCCTAAGGGATTGGTCGTATATACAGAGGATAAAAATGGTGCAAGAACGGAATTTACTTCGGATGCATCTCAGGTGGTTGAAATGCCGCTGGTAGTGTTGATAGACGGTAATTCAGCAAGCGCTGCAGAGATATTAGCCGGCAGTATTCAGGATTACAAGATAGGAACTTTGTTAGGAACAACTACGTATGGAAAAGGTGTGGTGCAACAGGTCATTCCGCTTGGTGACGGCACGGGAGTGAAGGTTACGATATCCAAGTACTTTACACCAAATGGGAACGATATAGACGGTATCGGTATTGAGCCTGATGTGGAATTGGAATTTGATATGGATGCCTATGAGCAAGACGAGACAGCAGATAATCAATTAGACAAGGCAATTGAAATGTTAAAGAAATAGAGCTGAAAAATGAGGAAAGAATATGGAACGATTTGAACTGGTATCCGAATACAAGCCAACGGGCGACCAGCCGCAAGCCATCAAAGAACTTGTGGAGGGTTTTCGCGCCGGTAATCAGTTCCAGACACTGCTAGGCGTAACAGGTTCCGGCAAGACTTTTACCATGGCAAATGTCATTGAACAGTTGAACAGGCCGACCTTGATTATTGCGCATAATAAAACATTAGCAGGGCAGTTATACAGTGAATTCAAAGAGTATTTTCCGAACAATGCAGTAGAATATTTTGTTAGTTACTATGATTATTTTCAACCGGAGGCATATATTCCGTCGTCAGATACTTATATTGAGAAAGACTCGGCGATTAATGATGAAATCGATAAATTGAGATTGTCGGCAACAGCGTCTTTGGCTGAAAGAAGAGATGTCATTGTTGTAGCGAGTGTATCCTGTATATACGGTATCGGAAGTCCAAAGGATTATATGAACATGATTGTTTCATTGCGCCCGGGCATGACGAAGGACAGAGATGATGTCATTCGCGAACTAATCGGAATTCGATATGAGAGAAGCGAAATGGATTTTCACAGAGCAACCTTTCGGGTACGCGGAGATGTGGTGGAAGTATTCCCGGCGTGGCAAGGTGATCATGCGGTAAGAATTGAATTTTTCGGAGATGAAATAGAGAAATTGACTGAGGTAGATGTACTGACCAATGAGCCGATTGCAGAACTGTTTCATTTATCTATTTTTCCTGCTTCTCACTATGTTGTACCGCAGGAGCAGATTATGAGGGCTTCCCAGACAATTGAAGCGGAACTCACAGAACGAATTAAGTATTTCAAGAGTGAAGGAAAACTGTTAGAGGCACAGAGAATTGCGGAACGCACCAATTTTGACATTGAGATGTTACGTGAGACCGGATTTTGTTCAGGTATTGAAAATTACTCCCGACATATGAACGGAACGAGTGCGGGAGCAACACCCTATACACTCATGAACTATTTCCCGGATGACTATTTGATTATTGTAGATGAGTCGCATATTACTATTCCACAGATAAGGGGCATGTATTTCGGTGACAGGTCCAGAAAGACAACTTTGGTGGACTTTGGATTCAGGCTTCCGTCCGCCAAGGACAATCGCCCCTTGAATTTTGAGGAGTTTGAGAGTAAAATAGACCAGATGATGTTTGTGTCTGCAACACCTTCTGAATATGAAGCAGAGCATGAATTGATGCGGACAGAGCAGATCATCAGACCGACAGGACTGCTGGATCCGGAAGTATCGGTGAGACCGGCAGAAGGTCAGATTGATGATTTGATTGCTGAGATAAACAGAGTCATTAAGGATAAGCATAAGGTTTTAGTAACAACACTGACCAAGAGAATGGCAGAAGATTTGACCGAATATATGCGAGAAATCGGTATCAGAGTCAAATATCTGCATTCAGATATTGATACGTTGGAGCGTGCTGAAATCATCAGAGATATGCGATTGGATGTGTTTGATGTATTGGTTGGAATCAACCTATTACGTGAAGGACTTGATATTCCGGAGATAGCGCTTGTGGCAATCCTGGATGCAGATAAGGAAGGATTTCTACGTTCAGAGACATCGCTCATTCAGACAATCGGACGAGCTGCCAGAAATTCCGAAGGACATGTTGTCATGTATGCAGAGCATATGACGGACTCCATGAACCGGGCAATCAGCGAGACAAACAGACGACGTCAGATACAGCAGAAATATAATGAAGAACATGGTATCACACCACAGACGATTAAAAAGGCTGTAAGAGATTTAATCAGTATTTCGAAGGAAGTAGCCAAAGAGGAGTCGCGCTTTGAAAAAGACCCTGAATCAATGGACAAGCAGGAACTTGAGAAACTGGTAGATGAAGTAGCAAAGCAGATGAAGAAAGCAGCAGCAGAATTGAACTTTGAAGCAGCGGCTGAGTTGAGAGACAAGATGATTACTCTTAAGAAACTTCTATTGTAGCGCAGACAGGCAATGCGGAGGAAAATAATACGTGAGTAAGATTTCGATAGTAGTACCGACCTTTAATGAAGCAGACAATGTCGGCAATTTGGTAAATCAGATTAATTATGCACTCAGAGGGATTGATTATGAAGTCATTTTTGTGGATGACAGCACAGACAATACTCCTGATATGATTATGGAAGTGCAGAAAGAAAATAATCGGGTACGAATGGAGCACAGGACAACAGAAACAGGTCTTGCTACGGCTGTATTGCGTGGATTTGCGCTTGCAGAGGGTGACTATATTGCAGTCATGGATGCGGATTTGCAACATCCGCCACAGATTCTGCGTTCCATGTACTTTGTGTTGGAAAGCGGTATTGATTTCTGCGTTCCGAGCAGATTTATACCGGGTGGTTCCGACGGTGGATTAGGACCTTATCGTAAGTTGGTATCAGGCGTTGCCAGATATATCGGTAAGGTGTTGTTGCCATGTTTAAGAAAGATTACAGATCCGACAAGTGGACTGTTTATGTTCAAAAAGTCGGTAATTGAAGGTGATTGTAAGTTGCAGCCCATTGGATGGAAGATATTAGTGGAAGTGCTTGCACTCGGCAATTATAAATCGGTAGTTGAAATACCGTATAAATTTCAGGCAAGACCGACAGGAGAGTCTAAACTGTCTTCCAAGGTCACAGTGGAATATATTAAGCAGGTGTTTGGATTGATGAAACGCGGTAAGAAACAGAGAGATGCTGTGGTTACGAAATGGACGCTTGAACAGATGAGAGCAGCGGAGAAATAATATGGTTTTTAGTTCAAATATATTTATATGTTTTTTTATGCCCATTATGATTATAGGTTACTATATACTCCCTAAGAAGCTGAAGAATCTGTATCTGCTGATAGGAAGTTTATTTTTCTATGCATGGGGAGAGCCGGAATATGTATTTATCATGCTCGCTTCTATTATAGGAAATTATTGTTTTGGTATGTTAGTACATCATGTCTCAAGGATGAAGAACGGATTATCTTCAAAAAGAGACCTGTATCGCAAATTGGCTATATTGATTACAGTCATTTATAATCTGGGCATTCTGTTCTATTTCAAATATTTTATGTTCGCAGTGGAAACAGTCAACGGTATCGCACATATGAACCTGGAGATACTGGAAATTGTTCTTCCAATCGGTATTTCTTTCTATACGTTCCAGGGAATGTCATATGTTATTGATGTGTACAGAGAAGAGAGTAAGCCGGACGTTAGCGGTCAGGTGCCGGATTATGTGCAGAAAAATCCGATTAATCTTGCTCTCTATATTTCTATGTTTCCGCAATTGATTGCCGGCCCGATTGTGCGGTATAAGGATATAAAAAAATCATTGACTGACCGGAAATTAAGTGCTCAAGCGTTTGCAAGCGGTATCGAACGGTTTATTATCGGACTTGCCAAGAAGGCGATTTTGGCTAACTCTATCGGAGAAGTTGCTGACAAGATATTTGCAAGTGATTATTCTATCATGGGAACAAGTGTGGCATGGGTTGGTGCAATTTGCTATACGTTACAGATATATTATGATTTTTCGGGTTATTCTGATATGGCAATCGGACTGGGAAGAATATTCGGATTTGAATTCATGGAGAACTTTAACTATCCTTACATTTCGAAGTCCATTACGGAATTCTGGAGAAGGTGGCATATTTCACTTTCAACATGGTTCAGGGATTATTTATATATTCCGCTTGGTGGTAACAGGAAGGGGAATAAGAGAACCTATATCAATCTTCTTATTGTTTTTCTTGCTACGGGTATATGGCATGGCGCAGCTTGGGGATTCTTGATTTGGGGATTGTGGCATGGCTTGTTTATGATAATAGAACGTATTTTGAGAGCCAAGAATGTGCCGCACCTAATCAAAAATACCAAAATCAGAAGTATTTGCGACTGGGTCTACACGATGCTTGTCGTTGTGTTTGGCTGGGTATTGTTTAAGACCGTATTATTAGAAGATGCACTCTCTTATTTAGGTGTCATGTTACATACGCATACATCGGACTACACTGCTTTTTCAGCCAGATTTTATCTGGATAACAAATTAATATGTATATTGGTGATTGCTGTATTGGCAGCTTTGCCATGGAAAGATATTTTACCGGGTAAAGCAGGAAAACTACTACAACAACTTAATACATTGGAAGCATCACATCCGGTGGTTGTAGTAAGGCGCGTGTTATTATTGGGGCTGTTGGTGGTTTGTATGATGTTTATTATGAACAGCACATATAATCCGTTTATATACTTTAGGTTTTAAGATATCAAATTAGATTAGAGAAAGGCAGGAACAGATATGAAGCAGAAAATATTGAATATTGCATATTGCGTCATTTTTATGGCGATTATTATCGTTCCTGCTCTATTGACGAATACCAAGAAGGCACAGGTGTCAGCAATTGATAATAAGACATTGACCGAATGGCCGCATTTTACATGGAAACTGGAAAATAGGGATTTGGTAGAAGACTATGTGGATGACCGTATCGGTTTACGAGAGCCGGCAATTAATTCTTATATTGCACTGAATGACCGACTATTTGATGTTATGGTGCACCCGCTTTTTATGTATGGACAAGAGGGACATATCTTTTATAAAGATGCGGACTATATTGCGGCATACCAGCATTTGAATACTGACACAAAAATGTTGGATGATTTTGTGACATTTTTGGAGCAGACACAGGATTATCTCAGCAAAAAGGATATCGAATTCCTTTATTTTGTATGTCCGGACAAGAAAACTATTTATAGTGAATACTTTCCGAAGAGCATCCATGTCAACGAAGCAAATGTAAGCGTTACGGATTATCTGGATGAGAAGTTATCTGCTACCGATGTAGATTACATCATACCAATTGATGAATTACTGCAGGCAAAGAATGATAAAGTGATTTATAACAAAAAGTACGATGCAACGCATTGGAATGAATTTGGCGCAATGACAGCACATAAGTTGATTGATGCAAAAGCACAGGAGTGGTTTGATGATGTGCGCCCTCTGACTGAAGACGACTTTAATCTTGAATTTGTCAAAGTTGACTCGTTGGATATTGCAAAATTTCCGATTGAAGAAGAAGTGCCGATTTACAGTCTGAAGAATGATACGAGTGCGGATGCAACAGATTATCTGCTCAATTCCCTTCAGGGTTCAACTACAACATTTTTCTACCATTATATTAATGAAGAAGCGCAAAGTGATGAGATATTACTTGTGTTTGTGGACAGTTATTTTGGAAGTTATGAGAAGTATTATAACAATCGATATAAAGAGGTCTATTTTGTACACAGACAGAATTATGATTATTTGCAGTACTATGTAAATCTGTTTTTCCCGAATGCGGTTATTTTTGAAACGGCAGAGAGAAGTGTTTCAAGCGAAATGCCTCTGTTAGCCGATTTCTCCAACTATTACTATGAAGAACCTTATGCAGACGAACCAAGAAATGAAGCGGCAAATGGCCCTAAGTACCATATTACATCAACAATCGGAGCTAATCTGACGGATGGACAGTTACGTTTAAAGCATGAGGGTACAACTAATATTATACGCATTGACGGTGTGCTGAGTTCTGATTACCCTGCAACAAAATATCGGGTTTATGCGCGTGTGGGTGAAGTGACGCTGGAAACAGACTTTTGTCAGTTGGAACGAGCTAGTAAAGCAGCGGGTGAACAGTATTTTTCACTCAGTATACAGAGAAGATATATGGCAGAAGGCCAGATAGAACTATTTGCAATTAATGAAGAAACAAATGAAATATGTCAGATGGATACGTTAGAGGTAGTTTATGAAGAGTAATGAGAGGTCAGAAGCAGAGAAAAAGCATTATATTCGCATTCGCGGAGCGTGCGAGCATAATTTAAAGAATGTTACAATTGATATTCCGAGAAATGAACTTGTTGTTTTGACAGGACTTTCAGGTTCCGGTAAGTCTTCCTTAGCATTTGATACGATTTATGCCGAAGGACAGAGACGTTATATGGAATCGCTGTCTTCTTATGCAAGGCAGTTTTTGGGACAGATGGAAAAACCGGATGTAGAGAGCATTGAAGGACTTCCGCCTGCAATTTCGATTGACCAGAAATCTACCAATCGCAATCCTCGTTCTACAGTGGGAACTGTAACAGAGATATATGATTACTTTAGGTTGCTGTATGCGCGTATTGGCATTCCGCATTGTCCGGTATGTGGTAAGGAAATTATCAAACAGACAGTTGACCAAATGGTAGATGAAATCATGCGCCTGCCGGAGGGAACCAAAATACAGTTGCTTGCACCGGTGGTTCGCGGACGAAAAGGTGAGCATGCAAAGGTGCTGGAACGTGCAAAACGAAGTGGATATGTGCGCGCTCGTATCGACGGCAACCTTTATGAACTGACAGAAGAAATTAATCTTGATAAGAATATCAAGCATAATATTGAAATTATAGTCGACAGACTTGTAGTAAAGGATACTATTGCAAAGAGATTGACTGACTCGATAGAAACCGTACTGGAATTGGCAGGAGGATTGCTTTTGGTGGATGTGATTGACCAAGAGCCAATGAACTTCAGTCAGAGCTTTTCATGTCCGGATTGTAATATCAGTATTGATGAAATTGAACCGAGAAGCTTTTCATTTAACAATCCGTTCGGAGCCTGCCCGGTTTGTTTTGGATTGGGCTATAAAATGGAATTTGATGCGGAATTGATGATACCGGATGAGTCTGTCAGCATTATGGATGGTGCTATTACTGTTATGGGATGGCAGTCCTGCGTTGATACAAGCAGTTATACGTATGCAATTTTGCTTGCATTGTCAAAGAAGTACGGGTTCAGTTTGAATACACCTTATCGGGATTTGCCTGAGAATGTCCGTCATATGCTCATACACGGAACAAATGGCGAAGAAGTGAAAGTACATTACAAAGGAATGCGCGGTGAAGGAATTTACGATGTAGCGTTTGAGGGATTAATCCGCAATGTGGAACGCAGATACAGAGAGACGGCATCTGATGCCACCAAGCAGGAATACGAGACCTTTATGCGCATCACGCCATGTAAAGAATGCGATGGCATGCGTTTGAAAAAGACCTCATTAGCAGTAACAATCTGTGATAAAAATATCTTTGAGATTACTTCCATGTCTATCAGAAACCTGGTGGGATTTATGGATCGATTGGAATTGACAGAGCAGCAAAAACTGATTGGTTATCAGATATTGAAGGAAATCAAGTCAAGAATTCGATTCCTGATGGATGTCGGTTTGGACTATCTGACATTGGCACGTGCAACAAGCAGCCTGTCAGGCGGAGAAGCACAGCGTATCCGATTGGCAACGCAGATTGGTTCAGGGCTTATCGGTGTGGCATATATCTTGGATGAGCCAAGTATCGGACTGCATCAGAGGGATAATGATAAATTATTAAAAACATTAAGAAACTTAAGAGATTTGGGAAATACATTGCTTGTTGTGGAACATGATGAGGATACCATGTTAGCGGCAGATTATATCGTAGATATCGGTCCGGGTGCCGGTGAACACGGTGGAGAAGTCATTGCACAGGGAACTGCACAGGAAATTATGGACACACCGGGTTCTATTACAGGGCAGTACTTAAGCGGGAAAATCAAGATACCGGTACCAACAAAACGAAAGAAGCCTACAGGATATTTGAAAATCAAGGGGGCTTCAGAGAATAATCTGAAAAACATTGATGTAAAGATACCGCTTGGGGTTATGACATGCGTGACAGGAGTGTCGGGTTCAGGCAAAAGTTCACTGATCAATGAAATTCTCTATAAGAAATTGGCGAAACAGTTAAATCGTGCCCGAACAATAGCAGGTAAGCATACAGAAATCGTAGGAATAGAGCAGTTGGATAAGGTGATTAATATTGACCAGTCTCCGATTGGAAGAACTCCACGTTCTAATCCTGCCACCTATACAGGTGTGTTTGATCAAATTCGTGATTTGTTTGCGGCAACTGCTGATGCAAAAGCAAGAGGCTATAAAAAAGGCCGTTTTAGTTTTAATGTAAAGGGCGGACGCTGTGAAGCATGTACGGGTGACGGAATTCTGAAGATAGAGATGCACTTTTTACCGGATGTGTATGTGCCGTGTGAAGTCTGTGGTGGTAAGAGATACAATAGAGAGACTCTGGATGTGAAATATAAAGGCAAGAGTATCTATGACGTACTGGATATGACAGTGGAGGAAGCGGTACCGTTCTTTGAAAACGTACCGTCGATTAAACGTAAGATAGAAACCCTGCATAATGTCGGACTTTCTTATATTAAACTTGGACAACCGTCCACGACGCTTTCAGGTGGTGAAGCACAACGTATTAAATTAGCCACGGAACTCAGCAAACGAAGTACCGGTAAGACCATCTATATCTTGGATGAGCCTACAACAGGATTACATTTTGCAGATGTTCATAAGTTGATAGAAATCCTTCAGGAGTTGTCAAAAGGCGGTAATACGGTCGTGGTTATCGAACACAATCTGGACGTTATCAAAACAGCAGATTATATTATTGACCTTGGACCGGAAGGCGGAGATGGCGGCGGAACGGTCATTGCAGAAGGAACACCTGAGAAAGTTGCAGAGAACAAAAATTCATATACCGGACTATACATCAAGAAAATGCTTGAAAGATAATTGAAAAAAGCTATAATTTTTTATTTGGTAGTTGCCGATATAACAGATAGGACATGGAATACCACTTTCGGTTAAATAATGAATTCTTTCTAAAAAAAGACAAAAATTCATTGAAAATCCACTGTTATAGGTTATAATGGAATATGTATGTTTAATGAAGATACATTTGGAGAAAATGAAGATATAACCGTAGGCAATCGAAAGGGGATTTCACGTTATGGTTTATACAGATATAGGAATAGATTTGGGAACGGCCAGCATTTTGGTCTATATCAGAGGGAAAGGGGTTGTACTGAAGGAGCCTTCAGTAGTAGCCTTTGACAGAGATACCAATAAAATCAAAGCAATCGGTGAAGATGCAAGACTGATGCTTGGAAGAACGCCCGGCAATATTGTAGCAGTCAGACCGCTGCGTCAGGGTGTTATTTCAGACTATACCGTTACAGAGAAGATGCTCAAATACTTCATTCAGAAGGCAATGGGCAAGAAGACATTCCGAAAGCCTCGTATCAGCGTCTGTGTACCGAGTGGTGTTACAGAAGTTGAGAAGAAGGCGGTTGAGGATGCAACCTATCAGGCAGGTGCCAGAGAAGTATCCATTATAGAAGAGCCGATCGCAGCAGCAATCGGTGCCGGAATTGATATCAGCAAACCGTGTGGAAACATGATTGTAGATATCGGTGGCGGAACAACAGATATCGCTGTCATTTCACTGGGCGGTACAGTTGTCAGTACATCCATTAAGATAGCGGGCGACGACTTTGATGAAGCCATTGTACGTTATATGCGTAAGAAACATAACCTCTTAATCGGTGAAAGAACCGCGGAGGATTTAAAGATTAAGATTGGAACTGCATTCAAGAGACCTGAAGTGGATTATTTGGATGTCAGAGGGCGTAATCTTGTTACCGGACTTCCGAGAACGGTTAAGGTATCTTCGGAAGAAACAGAAGAAGCACTTAAGGAAACAACTTCTCAAATTGTGGAAGCAATCCACAGCGTATTGGAGAAAACACCGCCGGAACTGGCAGCTGATATTGCCGACAGAGGTATTGTATTAACCGGTGGCGGAAGCCTTTTGAGAGGCTTGGAAGACTTAATTGCATATAAGACGGGTATTAACACAATGACAGCAGAGGATCCCATGACAGCCGTGGCTATCGGAACCGGTAAGTATGTGGAGTTCTTAGCGGGATATAAGGATGATGTTGGTTAAGTAACATCTCACCCATGCACGGAAGCAGATACAATCCCAAGGACGGAGAACCAGATATAAGGAGTGGCATTGATATGGTAAAAGGATTGTATACGGCTTATACCGGTATGGTAAACGAACAGAACAGGATGGATATCCTGACCAATAATCTTGCAAATTCATCAACTACAGGTTACAAAAAAGAGGGAGCAACATCGGAAGCTTTTTCCGATGTGCTCGCCTATAAAATCAAAGACACTTCTGAAGCAAACATTCCCAAAGCACTCGGATATATGAATATGGGTGTGAAAATCGGTGAGAACTATACCGATTATTCACAGGGCGCTTTTCGCGCTACTGACAATACATTCGACCTGGCACTTGCCGGAGCCGGTTTCTTTAACGTGGAATTTACAAGCAAGGCCGGAGAGACATCAACGATGTATTCCAGAGATGGCTCATTTACATTGAATGAAGCGGGCGCTCTTGTCAATAAAAACGGGGATTATCTGTTAGACATTAACGGCAATCACATCACACTGAATCCGTTACAGGATGCGGTGATTGAGCGAAATGGCGGAATTTATCAGAACAATGTATTGGTTGCACAGATACAGGTATCTGATTTTGAAGATTATAACTACTTGGAGAAATACGGAGAGAATTATTACCAGCCGGTTGAGGGCGCGACGGAAATTGCAGCAGATACAACTGTGCGCTCCGGATATTTGGAAGCCTCCAATGTGCAGGTAGTGCAGGAGATGGTTGAGATGATTAATGTGACCAGAGCCTATGAGACCAATCAGAAAATAATTCAGTCAATGGATTCGACATTAGATGTAGCAGTTAATCAGGTAGGTAGACTGTAATTGATAAGGAGTGAAAGCATATGGTAAGAGCATTATGGTCAGCAGCAACAGGAATGATAGCACAACAGAATAATGTAGATACAATTGCCAACAATCTGGCAAATGTTAATACAACAGGATATAAGACGGAGACCAATGAGTTCAAGTCTTTGCTGTATCAAACATTGCAGACAAGGACAACAACTGCCAACGGAGAGGAAAAACCAATCAGTGCACAGGTGGGACTTGGTGTTCGGAACGCAGCGATTACTTCACAATTTAAACAGGGAAGTCTGATTGCATCGGAAAGCGACACAGCATTTGCAATTAACGGAAAAGGTTTCTTTGCTGTTCAGGGTGGAGACGGAACAGTTTATTACACGCGAAACGGTAATTTCAACTGGTCAATCGGTGCAGGCGGTGTTATGACACTGACCAACTCTGACGGAAATCCGGTTAAGAGCAGCACAGGCGCAAATATCACCTTACCTGCAAATTATATTGCAAGTAAAGTGGAAGTGGATGCAGCAGGCAGAGTAATGTATCCGGATGCAAATAATAATATGCAGCAGGTAGGTGGTTTGCAGATTGGATTATATCAGTTCCAGAATCCTGCCGGTCTTGAAAAAGTCGGAGACAGTTTGTTTGCAGTTACACCTGCTTCGGGAGCAGCACTGAATGAAGCAACAAATGCGGCGTTAGAGGACAGTGAAGTGCGACAGGGCTATTTGGAGAACTCAAATGTACAGGTGGCCGATGAAATGGTTAATCTGATTGTGGCACAGCGTGCTTATGAGATGAATTCAAAGGCAATACAGGCAGCAGATGAAATGATGAGTCAGGCAAATCAGCTGAGACGATAAGCGGAGGTGTAGGCAATGGATATCGGTTCTATCGGTAATACATATTTATCTAATATGCAGTCGACTGCGGAAAAGGCGTCCAATAAGATTGACAGTACCTTGAAATCTGATTTGACAGGCGCATCAGATGCAGAATTAATGGAAGTTTGTAAAGAGTTTGAGGCTTACTTTATAGAGCAGGTGTTCAAGAACATGAAAGCAACCCTTCCGGAATCAGAAGAGGGCAGCGGTGCAACTTCAACGTTAGTGGATTATTTTGAGGATTCTTTGTATCAGGAATATGCAAAAAGTGCATCGGATCAGAAGAATTATGGAATTGCACAGACACTGTATGAACAGATGAAGAGAAATTACGGAACTGCGATTGAAGGCACGGATGTCTAGTAATAGAATTGTATATAAAACATATTTGTGGCTGATGTAAAGTGTAGATACATTTTGGATCAGCCATTTCTGATGATAATAAAGGGAAATTGGGGAATGAATCAATGGAAGTGATTGCAGGATATGTGGAGCATATCATTTATCAAAATGCGGAGAATGGATATACGGTCATGGAAGTAGTTGCGGACGGGGAAGAGATTACCTGTGTCGGTTCTTTACGCATGATAGATGAGGGTGAATATATTGAAGCGGAAGGCAGTTATGTGCAGCATGCACTTTATGGACAGCAGTTTTCCATCGAACGATATGAAATTAAGACACCGGAAGATGCACAGGCAATTGAACGCTATTTGGGTTCCGGAGCAATTAAGGGAGTCGGAGCAGCACTTGCAGGAAGAATTGTCAAAAAATTCGGCGATGATACATTTCGCATCATAGAACAGGAGCCGGAACGACTTGTAGAAATCAAGGGAATCAGTGAACGAAAGGCAAGAGAGATAGCCATACAAGCAATTGAGAAGCAGGGAATACGAAAAGCAATGGTATTCTTGCAGCAATATGGCATCTCAAACACACTTTCTGTAAAGATTTATGAGAAATATGGGCTGGAGACATATCGTATTATCAACGATAACCCTTATCAGCTTGCTGAAGATATACAAGGAATTGGGTTTAAAATAGCGGATGAAATAGCAGCTAAGGTTGGAATTCATACAGATTCAGATTATAGAATCAGAAGCGGAATTCTGCATATTTTATTGCAGGCAACCGCAGAAGGTCATGTATATCTGCCAAAGGATAAATTGTTGCAGCAAAGTGCGGAACTACTGGAACTAAAAGAAGAGTATGTTGAAAATCAACTCCTGAATTTGATGATGGGAAAGAAGATTATGCTGAAAGAACTTTCTGACGGCGTTGTAGTATATGCTATGGTGTATTACTACTTAGAGTTAAATTGTGCAAGAATGCTGCATGATTTAGATATTGAAACCGGTGAAGCGGAAAATGATATTGAATATAAACTAAAGAAATTAGAAGAAAAGTCGGAGATTGTATTGGAACAACTGCAGCATGAGGCGGTTGCAAGTGCTGCAAAAAATGGCGTATTTATTATTACAGGTGGTCCCGGTACGGGAAAAACCACTACCATTAATATGATTATCAAATATTTTGAGTCGGAAGGTCTTGATATTCTTTTGGCGGCACCTACGGGACGCGCTGCTAAAAGAATGACGGAAACAACAGGGTATGAAGCCAGAACCATTCACAGGATGCTTGGAATCAGCAGTGGTGTACAAGGAGAGGGAAGAAGCCTGACGTTTGAAAGAAACGAAGAAAATCCGTTGGAGGCAGATGTCATTATCATTGATGAAATGTCAATGGTGGACATATCATTATTTTCGGCATTGTTAAAAGCCATTTCCATTGGTACACGGTTGATTATGGTGGGTGATATCAATCAACTTCCATCCGTGGGACCGGGGGCTGTGTTGAAAGATATCATTGAGTCGAAGGCATTTCATGTGGTCATGCTGCAGAAAATATTCAGACAGGCAAGTAAAAGTGATATTGTTGTGAATGCACATAAAATCAACCATGGTGAATGTTTGAATATGAATAATAAGAGTGAAGATTTCTTTTTTCTGAAGCGAGACGATGCAAACGTCATTATTCGGGTGATGATAGCACTGGTCAAAGAGAAACTCCCCAAATATGTAGAGGCTGAGCCGTATGATATCCAGGTACTGTCGCCTATGCGAAAAGGACTTTTGGGAGTGGAAAGGTTGAATCCGATTTTACAGCAATATTTGAATCCACCTTCTACAAACAAGAAAGAACGTGAATACGGAGAAGGCTTGTTTCGTGAGGGAGACAAGGTGATGCAGATCAAAAACAATTATCAGTTGGAATGGGAAATCAGAAGTAAATATGGTATTCCGATTGATAAGGGGCTTGGTGTGTTTAATGGAGACATGGGAACCATAGTTGAAATCAACCAGTATGCAGAGACTTTGACGGTGGAATATGACGAGCACAGAATGGTAACCTATTCTTTCAAACAACTGGAGGAACTGGAACTTGCATATGCGATTACAATACACAAGGCACAGGGAAGTGAATATCCTGCGGTGGTGATGCCGCTTTTGTCAGGGCCGAGAATGTTGTTGAACCGTAATTTATTGTATACAGGCGTAACAAGGGCTCGCAGATGTGTCACTTTGGTCGGAAGTGAAGAAATCATTCAAATGATGGTTGAAAATGGCGATGAACAGAAACGATATACAAGCCTGGCAGAAAGGATCAGAGAATTATGCTGCTAGATTTTCTATTTCCGAAGAGATGTCCGATATGCGGAGATATTGTCATGCCTCATGGTGAGGATGCATGCCCCAAGTGTCGCTTACAGATACAGTATGTGGAGAAACCGTTTTGCCATAAATGCGGTAAACCTCTCGTTCTTTCTGATGAAATTTATTGCAACGACTGCAATGCCAGAGAACATACTTTTGAATGCGGAAGAGCAGTTTTTGTTTATAATGACGTAATGAGAAGGAGCATAGCAGACTATAAATATAAGCACAGACGAGAGTATGCTTCATTTTATGTACAGGAAGTGCTTCGGACTTTGGGGACAGAGATCAAGGAGTGGAATGCCGATGCAATTATTCCGATACCGCTCCATAAATCAAGGGAGCAAAAGAGAGGGTTTAATCAAGCTGAGGTGCTTGCCAAAGGAATAGGAGAAGCACTGAAAATACCTGTTTGTACTGATTTGGTAAGTCGGTGCAAGAAAACAACTGCACAAAAGCAGTTAAATAACAGGGAACGGCAAAATAATTTGAAAAAGGCTTTCAAAATCATCGGAAATGATGTAAAATTAAAGACGGTCATACTATGTGATGATATCTATACAACCGGAAGTACTATGGATACGGTTGCAACATTATTAAAGCGGTCAGGCGTGCAAGAAGTATATTTTATTGCTTTAGCTATCGGAAAAGGTTTCTAGGAGGGTACAAAAATGAATGTACGTAATTGCAGAAAGTGCAACAGACTATTTAACTATGTAACAGGATTACCAATCTGTCCTGCATGTAAGGAAGATTTGGAGAAAAAATTTCAAGAAGTTAAGGCTTTTATTCAAGAAAACAGAACTGTACCATTGCAGACAGTAGCAGACGAATGTGATGTGGATATCGCGCAGTTGAACCAATGGGTGCGAGAGGAAAGGCTTATTTTCTCTGAAGACTCCGTTATGAGTATTTCGTGCGAGAGATGTGGTGCAGCAATCAGAACCGGACGTTTTTGCGACAAGTGCAAGAATGAGACGATGAATGATTTGATGAGTGCGGGAAGGCGTCCTGAAGTTGAAGCCCCTGTACGTAAGAAGGATTTGACGGAGACGGCTAAGATGCGTTTCCTTGATAAGAAGTAGTTTTACAATAACAAGGAGCAGGTACATTTATGCTGAATGAAGAACGAATCAGATTAATGACTAAAATGGCTGCTTATGAAGAGAATGAAGGAAAAACAACGATTCCCATCAGCAATTATTTTAGAGGAGATTATATTAGTTTTCAGGTTGTAAAAGGTGCAATCAGTGCAACAATTGCTTTTGCACTTGTAGTGGCGATGTACGTTTATTATGACATAGAGATATTTTTAGAAGATATCTACAAAATGGACATTGCGTCATTGATGAAGACGGTATTGACAGCATATGCAGCGATTTTGATCGGATATATGTTGATTTCTTATATTGTATATTCATACAGATATACAAAAGCCAAGAAGAGTTTGCATCGCTATTTCATACAATTACGTGAATTACATGCTATGTATGAAAGAGAAGGCAGAAGATAAATTAGGATTGGCAGGTTGAAAGGACTCAGAATAATGACTCAGTTATTAGTTTTAAAAGAGCGCTTAATTAAATTTTATGCAAGACTTGAGATTTATATATTACCGTTGTTAAAGTTTGTGACAGCGTTGATTGTTTTACTGATTATTAACGGCAATTTGGGCTATATGTATCGTCTGAAGAACCCGGCAATTGTGATTATGGCAGCATTGGCTTGCTCTTTCTTGCCAAGTAACATGATTATTATTGTAGCGGCAGCATATGTTATCTTACACTTATATGCGCTGTCTTTAGAATGCGCAATTGTCGTTTTACTGGTTTTTGTTTTGATGTTTGTGCTCTATTTCAGATTCTCACCAAAGGACTCTATGGCAGTATTGTTGACACCGATTTGTTTTGCACTCAGAATTCCCTATGTGATGCCACTTACAATGGGCTTTATCGGCAATCCGATGTCTGTAGTTTCAGTCGGAAGCGGAACAGTTGTATATTATATGTTAAAATACATTAAGGATAATGAAACGCAGTTAGGCAATCTGGAGGCAGATAGTGCGGCGGCGAATTTTAAGTATGTAGTTGACAATATTATGAATAATAAAGAGATGGTGCTGATGGCGGTTGCGTTTGGTGTTACCATTGTACTTGTCTATTTGGTAAAGCGTTTATCGATAGACCATTCATGGCGGATTGCACTTGGTGTAGGTGCAATATCAAATATTATGGTTATTTTTATTGGTGATTTGTCACTTGATATTGATGCAAATCTTGGCGCAACAATCTTAGGCTCAATTGTTTCGGTACTATTTGTCATTGTGCTACAGTTTTTTGTATTTAATGTGGACTATTCACGTACGGAGTATGTGCAGTTTGAAGATGATGAATACTATTATTATGTGAAAGCTATTCCGAAGATTTCAGTTACTACACCGGCAGTAAAAGTGAAGAGAATTAATCCCCAGCGTGGGAATGAAAGAAGAACTATGGGAGATACAGACTGACTATGGAACACTTTTTTGAGCAAGTAGCCGTTTTTTTTGACAAATACCTGTCATGGTTATCATTGCCCAAGATTATGTGGACGGATTTTGCGGAAATACTGATTATTTCATTTCTGGTTTATCATATCTTGGCATGGATTAAAAACACGAAGGCATGGTCATTGCTGAAAGGCATCCTTGTCATATTGGTGTTTATTTTGATTTCTGCCATTTTCAACATGACCACCATTTTGTGGATTGTTTCAAAAGTTTTCTCAGTTGCAGTTACCGCAGCTGTCATTGTCTTTCAACCGGAACTCAGAAGAGCTTTGGAACAGTTGGGAAGAAAGAACCTGTTTATGTCGTTGTTTCCGTTTGACAGCACGCGTGTGGCCGGTGAATTGTTCAGTGACCGAACCATTAACGAAGTAGTGAAAGCAAGCTATGAAATGGGCAAGGTAAAGACAGGGGCTTTGATTGTTGTTGAACAGACAGATTCGTTGATGGAGTATGAACGAACAGGCATCATGCTTGATTCAATTGTATCCAATCAGATTATTATTAATATATTTGAACACAATACACCATTACATGACGGAGCAGTTATTATAAGAGGTGATCGTATTGTTTCGGCAACTTGCTATCTTCCTTTATCAGACAATATGGAATTGAGTAAAGACCTTGGAACCCGACACAGAGCAGGTGTCGGCATTTCTGAATTGACAGATTCTTTGACGATTATTGTTTCGGAAGAAACGGGAAGAGTTTCTTTGGCATATGGTGGCGAGTTGTTCCGCAATATAGATGCGGACTTTTTGCGTGAAAAGATGCAAATGATTCAACATAAAGTGATAGAAGAGAAAAAGTTTGTTCTATGGAAAGGAAGGCCGAAGGATGAAAACAAAGCTGACAAATAATATCGGCCTGAAAATTCTGGCTGTTGTAGCAGCAACCGTATTATGGTTGGTTGTGGTTAATTTAGATGATCCTGTTATCTCGCGTAATTTCTATCCGATTCCTGTTGAAGTGGTCAATGGAGATGCAATTACAGGTGAGGGCAAGATATATGAGATACTTGATAACAGTAATTCGATTGTTGTAGCAGTTACGGCACCGCGTACTGTGATTGACGATTTGTCAAGGGACCATTTCAAGGCAACTGCGGATATGATGGATATTACATTCATGGATACAGTCGCAATTGATGTAAAGGCAACCATGTATGCAGATAAAATCATTTCGATTACACCGTTAACAAAGAACATGAAGATTGCAATCGAAGATCTTGCAAAGAAACAGTTTTCGATTGATATAGAGACAACAGGAACACCGGAACAAGGTTATTGTCTGGGAGACGTGACATCAAATGTGAATATTGTCTCGGTGTCCGGACCGGTATCTGTCATTTCGAAGATTGTACGCGCTGAGGTTGAAATTGATACATCAGGACTTAGTAGGGATATTTCAACAAGTGCTATGATAGAATTATATGACTTGAATGATCAAATAGTTGAAAGTGATATGATTACATGTAGTGTGGAGCAGGTCCACGTGGACGTAGAAATGCTACAGACAAAAGATGTTTATTTATCGTTCTCTTTATCAGGTGCAGCAGCTGATGGTTATGGTATGACCGGCGCTGTGGATAGTACGCCTATGACACTTACGGTGGCGGGCAAGGGTGCCGAATTTAACAATATGACATATATTTCAGTGCCTGCGGAGGCATTGCCGATTGATGGAGCACGTACGAATGTAGAAACAACGATTAATGTGAAGAATTATTTGCCGGATGGGATTCAATTTGCAGATAAATCTTATACAGGTGATGTTGCGGTCACGGTGTATGTTGCGCCTCTTGAGACAAAAGAAGTGAGTATTCCGACCACAAATATTACCTTTACGAATATTCCGAAAGGCTACGAGGCAATTCTGACGGATATAGGCGGATTTTTGGCAACACGTGTACGGGGACTTGGTGATAATTACAATGCATTTGATGGTAGTACGGCAATGGGTGTGATAGATGTTGCATCTGTATTGCCGGAGGATGCTGACGTGAGCGATCCGAACGTTACCTTGACGGATTTGTACACCGGAAGAGTTGAGTTTACTTTCCCGGAAGGTGTTTCGGAATCGGAAGCCAAATCTATGAGTTTTATTCTACGTAAAACAGGTGAAGATGTAACAGAAAATGATTTTATAGAAAATGAAACGACAGGAGAGTAAAAAAATGAGTAGATTGTTTGGTACAGACGGTGTCAGGGGAGTGGCCAACTCAGAATTAACCCCATTACTTGCTATGCAGTTAGGCCAGGCGGGTGCATACACATTGACAAAGCATAATTCACACAAACCGACAATTATGGTTGGCTGTGATACCAGAATATCGGGTGATATGTTGGCGAATGCATTAATGGCAGGTATTTGCTCGGTTGGCGCAAATGCAGTTTATGTGGGTGTGGTTCCGACACCCGCAGTGGCGTATTTGACACGAAAGTATAAAGTGGATGCCGGCGTTGTAATCTCTGCATCACATAATCCGGTAGAATTTAATGGAATTAAATTCTTTAATGGAGACGGCTACAAATTATCGGATGAGATAGAGGATGAAATAGAGGGTTACATTAATAACAACATGGACGGGATTCCATTTCCTACAGGAACAAGTATCGGTAAGATAAAGTATCGGACGGATGCCAGAGAAGAATATATCAATCATGCGATGAAAGCTGTACCACTTGATTTAACAGGTATGAAGATTGTAATCGATTGTGCAGAGGGTGCATCTTACTATACATCTACAGAAACTCTGAAAGAATTGGGAGCAGATGTAATTGCAATTCATACCAATCCGGACGGAATGAATATTAATGCCAATTGCGGTTCTACGCATATGGAAGAGTTGATGGCTCGTGTTGTATATGAAAAGGCAACCTTAGGTTTGGCATTTGATGGTGATGCAGACAGACTTCTGGCAGTTGATGAAAACGGTAAATTGGTAGATGGTGATGAGTTGATGGCGATCATCGGCTATCATATGAAAAAGAAGAAGAAACTGAAGAATGATACAATTGTCGTTACGGTTATGAGTAATCTCGGATTTTTCCTGATGGGTGAAGAAAAGGGGATTAATGTTGAGAAGACAAAAGTCGGAGACCGATATGTATTGGAACATATGCGAGAAATAGGGGCAAACCTTGGTGGGGAGCAGTCCGGACATATTATCTTTTTGGATGAGAATACAACAGGCGATGGACTGTTAAGTGCACTTCATATTCTAGAGGTTTTGGTAGAGACCAAAAAACCGTTGTCTAAATTGGCAGAGATTATGGAGGTGCTTCCACAAGCACTTGTCAATGCAAAAGTACCAAATCACAAGAAGGATTCCTTTATGGAATATCCTGAAATTGCAAATGCAATTGCAAAACTGGAAGAACAGTTTGCAGGAAAAGGCCGTGTTTTGATTCGCCCTTCAGGTACTGAGCCAATGGTTCGTGTTATGATAGAGGGTAAAGATCAAAAGGTAATTGATGAGGAAGCAAAAAGGCTGGCAGAATTAATTCAGGAAGTTGTTCTGTGAGTTTATTGCAAAATGTATAATAATGTGTTTACACAAGGCAATTTGCTTGTGAAAGTGTACAATAAATGATATAATATTATTTAGTGAAAGGAAGAGATGATATTCTTTTCACATAAAGAAGTGTGAAATGGAGGTAAACTGAACATGGTGAGCCGCAAGGTGGTTATTAAAAATCCTACAGGACTGCATTTAAGACCGGCTGGGATATTGTGTAAAGAAGCGATGCAGTTCAAGTCTTTAATCACTTTTAACTTTAGAGAGAATACAGCAAATGCCAAAAGTGTTCTGAGTGTATTAGGTGCATGCGTCAAATGTGGAGATGAAATAGAATTTGTCTGTGAAGGCGAAGATGAAGAAGCAGCATTACAGACATTGGTAGAAGCAATTGAAAATGGTTTAGGAGAATAGATTTGTACAAACATAAGAGAATCGGTTGAGATACCGGTTCTCTTTTTGGTATTGTGAAGATATGAAAAAAATGTGATTTACTTGCATTTAGGATAGTATTGGAATATAATAAAAAACGGTAAGGATTTGAGATAGAGAGGTATCACAGTTGATAGAATGAAATCTGATATATTGTGAAATACATAAATATATCACTATGACAGGAATATCAATTGTGAAAAATGTGATAAGAAGAGCGTGAAACTATCTGTATAGGAGATTTTTGTTATTATGCAATTTAATTCATATGATTTTATGTTATTTTTTCCGATTGTTTTACTGCTTTATTTCTTGATTCCAGCCAAGTTTCGTTATATTTGGCTTTTAATTTCCAGTTACTATTTTTACATGGGGTGGAATCCCAAGTATGCAATTCTAATTGCCTTTTCAACCGGTGTTACATATATTTGCGGACTTGTTCTGGAAAAGGCCAATCTCATAGAAGATGAAAAAGTAAGAAAGAAGTGAAAAAAGAGTTGTGTTGCCATTGGACTGTTTATTAATTTGGCGGTTCTTTTTGTGTTTAAGTATGCCGGATTTACAATAGAGAGTTTAAATGCCGTTTTTTCGCGTGTCCATATTAAGTTAATTGAACTTCCATTTGATATTATTTTACCTGTCGGAATATCATTTTATACATTTCAAGCTTTGGGTTATATCATTGATGTATACAGAGGAGATATAAAGGCAGAAAAGAATTTTGCACGGTATGCATTATTTGTGTCCTTTTTTCCTCAATTGGTAGCGGGTCCGATTGAACGGTCAAAGAATCTGATTACGCAGTTGAATTGCTTGGATAAAGTGAAAGTATGGGATACAAAGCGGATTTCAAACGGCGCTGTTATGATGCTGTGGGGATATTTTCAAAAAATGGTAATTGCTGATCGTGTGGCGATTTTGGTTAATCAGGTTTATGATAATTATGCGGATTATGGCGCAATGGCATTTATACTGGCTACTTTGTTTTTTGCAATACAAATATACTGCGATTTTGGCAGTTATTCCAATATAGCCATTGGCGCAGCTGAGATTATGGGAGTTCGGCTGATGGAGAATTTCAGAGCCCCCTATTTGGCAACGAGTATTTCTGACTTTTGGAAGAGATGGCATATTTCATTAAGTACATGGTTTAGAGATTATCTCTATATTTCGCTCGGTGGAAACAGATGCTCAAAAGGAAGAAAGTATTTCAATATTATGGTGGTTTTCCTGACAAGTGGATTGTGGCACGGAGCTGCTTGGAATTATGTATTGTGGGGCGGATTGCACGGGCTGTATCAGATTATTGGGGATTTGCTGAAACCACTTAAGGAAAGGTGCTATCGTATATTTAAAGTAAATACCACCGTCAAAAGTTTTCAATGGGGACAAATCATTGTTACTTTTCTTTTAGTTGATTTTGCATGGGTTTTCTTTAGAGCCCCAAGCCTTTTTCAGGCGATTGATATGATGAAGAATGCACTTTCACATATGGATCCATGGGCTATATTTGATGGAAGTCTCTATACGTGGGGACTCAGTATCTATGAATTCTGGATTGCGGTGGTTTCCATTATTCTTTTGCTTATCATAGATATCGTAAAGGTAGAAAAGAAGAATGGATTGCGAGATGCTTTTTTTAGACAAAGCATTCTATTTAGATGGGGAGTGTATATCGGTGCAATTTGTGCAATTTTCCTATTTGGAATCTATGGACCACAGTTTACGGCACAGGAATTTATTTATTTTCAATTTTAGGATGAGGAAAGAAAAATGAAAAAGAAGATAGGAAAAGCAATACTATTTTTGGTATGTCTATCATGTGCACTCTATTTGGTAAATGGTGTTGTTAAATTTGAATATGTTTTAGGTGAAAATACATTTCAAGAATTTTACAAACAGGAAAAAAACACAGTTGATGTGATGTTTTTTGGTACGAGTGTGATGTATTTTTCTACCAGTCCGGCGGTACTGTGGGACAATTATGGAATTGCAGCTTATGACTTAGGTTCGCCGGCACAACCACTTTGGACGACTTACTATTATATACAGGAAGCTCTCAAATATCAAAAACCAAAAGTTTTGGCCGTAGAATGTTTAGCACTTACGGATCATCACGAGTATGGAGACAGTATGTCACAGGTGAAGAGTATATCCGGTATGCGATATTCGAAGGTTAAGTATGACTTAATTCAAAACTCGGTACCAAAGGAAGATAGAATGGATATGCTTTTGGGATTTCCGAACTATCATAATCGATATACAGAATTAGAAGAGAAGGATTTCACAAAATTTCCATGGAATAGAGAAGAATATTTTTATAAAGGGGCAATGGAGTTTGAACCAGGCGTTGAGGCATTTACGTGGAGCGGAGTATCAGATAGTGAAGAAACAATAGAATTAGCGCCAAAAGTAGAAGAATATTATGAAAAGATAATTGAGTTAGCAAAA
>DATESB010000237.1:0-7065 GCA_035271065.1 Lachnospiraceae bacterium
GGTCTGAATATATTATGCAACAAGTATTTGTAAGCAAAAGTTCATTTATTAAAAAAAGACAAACCCATGAGTACTGACATTTTTACAACTGCCCAAAAACATGGGTTCGATTAATCAAAACATGAGATTTTTTACTCAGCAACCTTCACACATATCATCTTTTTTTGATCCCTCATTAATAATTTTCCATCGGATAGTGCTAATGGCGCCCAGTTTTGACCCATATCAAGGATCTCAGCAGAAGCAAGAGGCTTGAATCCCGATGGATCAGGCTGTATGAGATACAGTGTTTTACTGCCATCGGTGGCCAGTATCAGCCCATCAGCTACAATCATACTACCTTTATCAAATGAAGGTGAACGCATGGTTTTCCACATGACCTCACCGTCCATATTCATACAACACAAACCATCGCGTTTACTGTTTGTCGAGAACTGGGCATAGAAATAACCATTAACCAATAATGGCGGTTTGGTGTGATCTCCAAAATCATTATGTCTAAAAAGTTCATTCACGGCATAGCTGCCATCAGCATTTTTTTCAACTTTTATCATTGCCACTCCAAGATCATATCCCCCAGCAACAATAAGTCTTCCTTCGCCAACATCAAGAGCCGGAGACGTCTGAATTATATTTTCCCAATTATTATATTCCCACAAAATTTCACCAGTTTGCGGTTTTAGCCCGATTACTTTACCTTTTGTTTTTACAACGTCCTTGTGCATAACAGGATCTGTAGCTGAAAACACCATTACTATATGATCCTCTCCCGCAATTCTTGCAACAGACGGACTGGCATAAGTTTCATTTCCAATAGCATCAGTCTTCCATACAATGTCTCCGCTTAGTTTGTTATAGGCAACCAAGCCGGCAAATGGACTCTTTGAATATGAAACGATAAGCAAATCGCCGTATATAAGCGGACATTGAGATATCGCCCAAACAGGAATCTCGGTTCCACCGAAATCTTTCATGATATTTTTTTTCCAAATCGGTTCGTGTGAATTGATATCAAAGCAATACAGGTCTCCATAAGGTCCACAGGAATAGACTCTGTTGCCATCAATAGCAGGAACACCTCTTGTCCCAGGGAATGAAAATGTTCCCGGTGCATCATATGCGAACTTCCAAAGTTCTTTTCCATCTTCCATATCAAAGCAACGCAGGATATCTCCCACCTGGTCTTCCCTGTCCAGGATATAGATTTTACCATCTTTTACAACCGGTCCGCCGTAGCCAATGCCAACAGGGGCTGTCCACAACACTTCAGGCCCGGTTTCAGGCCAGGTGCGAAGGATGCCTTTTTCAGGCGAGATACTGTTTCGGGTAGGGCCAAGGAACTGAGGCCAGTCCTGTGCCTGAAGGCTGGTTAGGCAGGTAATAAAGGCTGCCGCCAGAAGAAAGATCTTTGATTTTTTCATGATTCAATTATAAATGGTATTAATTTATAGGTTTTATTTTGGATAAGATTACGCATAATTATCAAATTATCAAAGATCGCATATTACATTCAGAATTGCATCTCATCAACATTGGTAGCATTTGACAGTTTGTGTTTCATAGGTGAGTTGGTCTGTTGAATGAGTGGTTACAATTTATAGAAAACGCTATCGAAGAATGTCCGCATCGCGTCAGCATACTTGACACCATATTTTGCAAAAGTTGCTCTTGTTCTATAGTCTGGAATCCAATTAAAGAATCCGTGACCCAAATCTTCGATTTGAATGTACTCGACTTGTTGTCCATTTGCTTTTAATACGTCTACAAAAGGCTGAACCATCTCATCTCCAACAATAAAATCCCTTTTTCCACGGACGATGAAGTGTGGAATTGACCTTTCTTTCACATTGGGTACATGTTTTACGGGTGAAACAGCATTCCAATATTCTTGGTTCTTTCCTTCTACAAGCGGCTCGAAATGACGGGCATCAAAGACACCATAACTTGGAGCAGAAGCTTTGACAGCCGATGTGATCTCAGTTCGTACCTGTTCCAGGGTTTTTCCTTTGGGGACATAACTTGGTCGATATTGGTAAACGCCTTCGCGTATTCCAAAGCCATCCTCGCCAATAAGAGTTGAGAGCAATGCGGCAGCTGCCGATAAATGGCCACCAGCACTTTCACCCGTTACTGCTATCTTATTCGGATCAGCACCGTATTGCGATGCGTGCTCTTGAATATGCGCTATTGCTCCAAAAACATCCTCAATTAAATGATGCAATTGGTTCGGTTCTGCATCCCCGTCAGCGTTGTCCATCCAACGATAGTCTATGTTGAATACTACGTAACGCCCACCTTTGACCAACTCACGGGCAAGCGCTCTGCTATTGTCTTCAGTATAGGAGGACCATCCCCCTCCATGGACGTTGACTATAATGGGAAGATTTTTTGCACCCTTGGGAGAGAAGACATCATATTTGAGCGGCTTCACTCCTGGTTTCGCGAAAACCACATCCTGGGTTTCGTTGATATTTTCAACGAGTCCATTTTCGACAAATATCGCTCCGACAGACATATCCTTACTTACCGTTATTTTCATGGGCGAGGAAAAATCCTCATAGCTCGTTGTTCCCCACTTGCCACCTTGAACAGTATAATAAATTGCATCTAAGCTGTAATTCGAAGCAGGAGTGGCCTTGACCGTCAGCACTGTCCCAGCTTTAACTTTACCATCTGCGGGGATCGTTGGATCGATTGTGTATGAGCCGTTTTCTGCTGGGTCAGACGTTACTTTGTACGTCTCTTCCGGATTAGCATCAGAAGATGGAGATAATGACTGTGCATTTGTGGTGGCAGGGGATAACAGACTAGTAAAAACGATGGTTATTATTACCAAACTTGATATTATTGTTTTCATCTTGCTTCTTGATTTAATTATTTATTATTTGTTGGGTCATTTAATTTCTTTAACTTTTTTTATAATTTTTATTTCTGCAGCTAAGCAGCAAATTAACCGACTAATATTCTACCCTCGACTGTTGCAGTGCGTCATAACGTGCACCCACTACACCGATCTTTTCTATTTTATCTTCAATCTCGTTGATTTCGGCTGTTGTTAAAGTGAAATCAGCGGCCCTGAAATCTTCCTCTAAATGTGAAAGCTTGGTTGTGCCCGGCAAGGGAACGATAAAAGGATATTTTGAAAGCATCCATGCCAAACAAATCTGGGCTGAAGTCATGCCCCTGGTTTTTCCGAACTCGTTTAGTGCCTCAGTGATTCTAAGATTCGCTCTTAATGCCTCTGGCTGAAAGCGTGGCCACCCTCCGCGACCATCGTTCGTTTTCAAATCGGAATATTCAGTCAAGCTACCGCCAAGTAGCCCGCGACAAAGTGGACTATAGGCAACAAAGCCGATCTCCAATTCCTGCAAAGTGGAAAAGATGAAATCTTCGGGCAGCCTAGTCATAAAAGAATACTCACTTTGCACTGCCGTAACCGGGCAAACAGCGTGTGCCCTTCTTATGGTTTCAGCGCCTGCTTCAGAAAGGCCAAAGTGTAGAACCTTTCCTTCCTGGATAAGATCTTTTACAGCGCCAGCAACTTCCTCGATGGGTACGTTGGGGTCAACCCGATGCTGAAAGAAAAGGTCGATACGGTCGGTTTTGAGGCGTTTGAGTGATTGATCCGCAACTTTCCGAATTTGCTCTGGCCGACTGTTCATAACATTTGGACCCTCAATATCAAAGCCAAACTTGGTGGAAATGGCAACTTGGTTTCGGATGGGAGCAAGTGCTTCTCCAACCAATTCTTCATTGACATACGGACCATAAATTTCGGCAGTATCGAAAAAGTCGCAGCCACGATCAGCAGCATCTCGGATCAGTTTGATCATGCTCTTACGATCAGGGTGGACACCACGACCATTGGTCATTCCCATGCAGCCCAGTTGTATGGCAGAAACTTCAAGCGGATTCTTCCTGGAACCCAATGTGCGTTTCCTGGTCAGTATGGTGCCTATGCCTTTATTCTTTTCGGGGCTCTGAGAAGTGGCTGTGTAACCCTTAACAGTTCCTGCAGCCACCGTTCCTAAACCCAGCAAAGTAGCTGCTTTTAAAAAGCCTCTTCGCATAAGAAGATTTTTATTTTCTGTCTGATTTTCTAAATTCTTTTTCATAATTAATTTTTTAAGAGGTTTGTTTGATTATGAGCCCGACATTTAATATCAAAGCCCATAAAAAAAGTTGTAAATACCACAATTCCACCAGCAATTTGGCATCAATCATTATAGAATATGCTGTTGAAAAAATCTTGCATTTGAGCTCCATAGGGTACACCATACCGGGCAAACGTTGCTCTTGTGGCTGCATCCGGCTTCCAGTCGAAAAAGGCATGTCCTGCGTCTTCCACCTGGATATAGTTGACAGGCTGGCCTGCGGCCTTTAGCACATCTACATAGCGTTGCACCATGTCGTGATCTACGATCGGGTCTTCTGTACCGCGTACCATGAAATGCGGAAGAACCCGCTCACCAGCGTTTGGAACATGCCTTGTAGGAGAAACTGCGTCCCAATAACCTTGGTCTTTTTGCTCTACCAACGGTTTAAAGTCGGCAGCCTCAAATGCACCATAACTTGGTGCCACCGCCTTAACTGCATTGGTTATATCAGTTTTTACCTGAACCAGGGATTTTCTTTTTGGCAGATAAGTGGGCATATATTGGTAAACTCCATTGGTTTCACCAAAACCTCCATCTCCAATAAGCGAACTGAGGGTGGCCGCTGCTGCCGCTAAATGACCACCAGCGCTGTCGCCCGTAACCGCAATTCGGGTCGGGTCACCACCGTACTCCGCAGCATGTTCCTGAATGTGAGCTATAGCTCCAAAAACATCTTCTATCAATTGGTGCATATGCGTTGGCTGTGTTTCCCCGTCCAATTTGTTAATCCAACGGTAGTCAATACTGAACACGATGTAGCGACCATCTTTCACCAGTTCACGCGCTAGTCCACGCATAATGTCTTCGTTGTTTGAAGACCAACCGCCGCCATGAATGATGATAATACAAGGAAGATTTTTGGCGCCTTTTGGTGAATAGACATCGTATTTCAGAGGCTTGACGCCAGGCTGGGCGTAAACAACGTCCTGAATGACTCTCACATTATCTACCAAAGAATGGGGAATAAATGTTGCCCCGACCTTCATGTCCCTGGTAACCGGTATTTTCATTATAGGTGAGTAACTTTCGTGACTCATTGTTCCCCACATACCTCCTTTCACGGTGTAATAAACGGCATCCAGACCGTATCCCGATGCAGGTTTAGCTTTTACCGACAATACAGTGCCCGCAGGCACCTTACCGTCATCAGGAATTTTTGGACTAATGGTATAAGAGCCGTTTTCGGCCGGAACAGAGGTTACGGTAAAAGTTTCTACCGATTCCACTTTTGAAGAAGATGAGGATGTTTGTGCATTTAAGTTGGTAACCGGCAAAGCGGCAACATAAACAACCGCTGTTATGACAAGACTGGAAATTAATCTATTCATGAGACTATTTCTTATTGTATTCTTCATCTGATACCGGCTCCATCCATTCAACAATTCCCTGTTCCGTATTGGGAATAATATAAAGTTGTTGTACCCCTGTGTCAGGGCTTGCCCCGTGCCAGTGTCTTACATTTGGCGGAAATTTTACTACATCTCCTTTTTTCATGATTTCAATGGGTTGCCCTTCAATCTGATAGTAACCGACACCATCCGTGATAATTAGTATTTGCCCGGAGGGGTGGGTATGCCAATTACTCCGGGCTCCGGGTTCAAAATAAACATTACCTGCAATTGTGGTATATACAGAATCTGCTTCCAGCAGGCTTGTAGGATAAGCATTTCCGGTAAACCATTCCGCTGGACCCTTTTCACCTATTGGAAAAATGGCATTCAATTCATTTTTATCTGTCTTCATGCTTTCTTGTTTTTCAGTTTTTGTACTGCAGGCTTGTATTAAGCCTAGCAAGACTGTAATTCCGATAATTGTTATTTTTTTCATTGTATTCATTTTTTAATTGATTAATTAATTTCAAAAGTCACAGCAACGTTTCCCGAACCCAATATCTCCAACAATCCTTCCGGATTGTTTGTTTTTCCGATTTTAGTATAGTTGTATGAAGTTGAAAATGTTTTATAAAAAAGCACCAATGTGTTTGAGCCGTACAGCATCAAATCGCCGTTTTGTATAGTTCCTGGATTAAAAGCATTAGTGGGCAAACTTTCCACTAAGTCAGCATATTTTTCGTTATTGTTCAATTCAGTCATCGTGAGCGTCAAAGGCAAGCGTTCTTTAAATGCATTTGCAGTCGCATTGTTTTGTAACGTAGCCGAAAAAGATGAAGTTCCAATCGTAATTTTTAGTTTCATCGTGTCTATATACTCGGTTTCATTTTGGTTTTTAATAGCTTGAGTTTCACTCTCCTGTGTACAAGCCAATAATTGTATACAAAAAAGGCTCGTTAAAAGAAAAGCTATGGTTTTTATTTTGATGTTCATTCCTGTATGTTTTTAATGATTTTTGCTGGAATACCACCAACAATTGTATTATCAGGCACATCTTTAGAAACTACTGCCCCCGCAGCCACAACCGCATTTTCGCCAACGGTTACACCGGGTAATATAATGGCTCCTGCCCCAATCCATGCATTGCGTTTAATGACAATCGGTTTTACCATAAGGGCTTTTCGTTCCGATGGATTCAATGGATGGCTTTCAGTAATCAGGCTCACTTTGGGGCCAATGAGCACATCGTCTTCAATGGTTATAGTGCCCATGTCGAGAAACGTGCAGTCGTTATTGATATAAACATTTTTACCAATGCTTGTGAACAGCCCGATATTGATATAAAAAGGTATTTGAATAGCTGTGCTTATATGTAGCGGTTTGCCTGATATTTCGCCCCACAATTCGCGCACCTGCTCTATTTCGGTAGTCGCGTTAAACTTTTTCAACAGCTTTGTAGTACGAGAAGCAGCTTCGATAATTTCGCCATAATGCGGGTCGTTAAACGGAACCGTTTCTCCAGATTGCAATCGTATAAAAATATCTATACTCATTTTTGTCGGATTAATCCAAAATCT